>NZ_JASJVI010000017.1:0-47721 GCF_035019865.1 Cryobacterium sp. 10I5 | reverse complement strand
GCCTTACACAGGCCGCCCTGCCGAATCGCGAATCGCGCCGCGAGGCTCCCGATCGGGGGCCGGGCATGTTGTTATGGTTGCTGCAGAGAGCTACGGCCACCCGGCCCGCGAGGAGTGCAGCATGAGCGACCCGACATCAGACGAGCGCAACACGACCCCCGAGACGGATGCCCCGACGGCCGCGTACGCGCGGTCCGAGACGGACCCGACCGACCAGCCGGCTCCGAGCGAGTCGGCGCACGCCGCCGCAGTGCCCGCTGACGAGTCGGTACCGGCCCCGCTCGCCGAGCCCGCAGCATCCGCCCCCGTCGCCCCTGTCGTCGTCCCCGAGCCGGTCGGCGAGCCGATCTCCTACGAGACCCCCACGGCCGTCTCGGCCGAGGCCGCACATGAGGACGCCCAGGTCGCCACGCAGGACCAGACGGCAGCGGAGCATGCTCCCGTCACCGACTACACCCCCGGCTACACGCCCGCGGTTCCCGTGCAGGCGCCCGCGGGCCCCATCTACATCCAGGCCCCGGCCCCGCCGGTCGACAAGGGCAACCGGGGTGCCGGCGTGCTGCTCGTGCTTCTCGCGACAGTTGTGTACTCCATCGTCTACGCGCTCGTCGCCTTCGGCATCGCCGGGGCCGGCAGCGGCTCGGTCGCCGACGCCGCCGCGAAGTTCACCGACTTCATCGTGCTTCCGGTCTTCTACGTGCCCGCCGTGTTCTTCTTCATCGGGTTCTCCCTGTTCGTGCTGATCGTCAACCGCGGCGGCTGGTGGGCATACGTGCTCTTCGGCTTCCTCGTGGCCGTCATCGTGTACTTCTCCTACATCGGAGCGGCGCTGCTGACCGTGCAGGCCTGGAACTTCACCCCGTCCGAAGCAGTCCGCTTCATCACCGCGCAGTGGCTCAGCCCGTACGCGATCGCCGCCGCCGTCGTCGCCCGCGAGGTGCCGATCTGGTTCGGCGCCTGGATCGCCCGCCGCGGACGCACCGTCACGGCCCGCAACGCCGCCGCCCGCCAGGACTACGACCGCCGCCTCGCCGAAGGGCCGCAGCTCTCCCGTCCGCAGTAATCCCGAACAGTCCGAAGCCGGCCGGCGGAATCGCCGTAGCGGTGCAGCCCCCGCAGCGGGGGAGTGAGGCCTGAGCGATGCGCGACTATCAGCGATACGCGGCCGTCGTCGCCGTGTTCGCGGCCGTGCTCTACGCGGCGCTGCTCGTCGCGGCCTTCGGCATGATCAGCCTGCTCGCCGACATCGAGGTCATCCCGGTGACGGATGCCGGCCCGCTCGTCGGTCCCGGAATGGCGGCGGCGGCCGTGCTGCTGGTTTTCGCTCTCCTGCTGTGGCTCGGGCTGCGGGCATCGCCGCGCCGCCAACGGGTGGCGCTCGGGTACGCGGCCGGAACCGGCATCGCCGCGTTCCTCGGGTTCGTCGCCGCAGGCTCGGTGCTCTACCTGCTCGGAAACGGGCCGCTCTTCAGCGGGCTGACCTTCGCCGCGGCGGTGCTGCGCGAACCCTTCGCGGCGACAACCGGCATCCTCGCCTTCGTCGTCACCCTGCTCTACTCGCTCGTTCTCGCCTCACGCATGAACGAAAACGGCCGGCCACTCTGGCCGTGGGAACGGCCGGACGAATAGGGCGAAATCGCCCGGTCGATTCGGCCCGGCATCGAGTAACCTTAACGTCCATGGATGGTTCCATCGAAGCACGGGTCGACCATGTGGTCGACGACTGGCTGAGCTGGCTTCCCAAGTGGCGACCTGGCACCCACACCCGCCGCACGCGGCTGTGCCGCACCTGTTTCGGTTCGCCCGTCATCCGCGCCGCCGGCCTCACGACCGATGTGCCGCACGCCGTGCAGCACGCCCTGGCCATGCGCGTGAAGGCCGTGATCGACGGCGCCGTCGACGCGTACACCGAGTCCGCACTCCCTCTGCTCAGCCGGGAGATCCGCGCGAACGAGGAACGCAAAGCCGCCGCGGCAAGCTATCGCCCGGCCGACGGCCTCGACCCCGAGTACACCGGCCTCGAACTCGACCCGCCCGCTGAGCGCGAGGCGCCCTACCTGTTCACCTTCGCCGAGCTCTCCCGCCCGGCCTCCCCGGCCGCGTTTGTCGCCGAACCGGCACCACTCACGACGGAGGAGAAGGCGGCAATTCGCGCCGAACTGCGCCTCGCCGACGAGTACGCCGCCGAGGTGGGCGGCCAGGTCTGCATGGCCTTGTACCGCCATCGTGAGCGGATGCGGGCCGCGGTGAACGAATTCGTCGAGCCCTGGGTGCAGTCCCTGCTCGCCGATCTCGACAACACTCTCAACTCCCCGCTCTGGCAGCACGGTCTCTGAGGCGCGGACCAGTAGGGGCCCGTCGCGTGAGCCACGAGCGCACCCGACTCGCCGCATCCGCTCGACGGAGGCTCACCATTTGACCGGGCTACCCGAGGGGAGTTAGTATTTCGGGGTGTGCGCTTCGTCGTGCGCTTGAGTCATGCCATCGCGATCTCGTCGTGCCGCACCTTAGGCGCCCAGACACGGCACGCATGCTGGGTTTGCTCACCGAGCAGCCCCCACGGCATACCCACTGAAACGCGCGGAACTTGTTCCGTGTGCGCCGGCGGGTCCAGATGAACTCGACAAGGACCGGAAACGGAACGAATCGAATGCTAACCATCAATGAGCTGTCACCGTGCAGCAATAACAAGGAGTAATTAGTGCCAACCATTCAGCAGTTGGTCAGGAAGGGCCGCAGCCCCAAGGTCACCAAGACCAAGGCTCCCGCCCTCAAGGCCAACCCGCAGCAGCGCGGCGTGTGCACCCGCGTGTACACCACCACCCCGAAGAAGCCGAACTCGGCTCTCCGCAAGGTCGCCCGCGTCAAGCTGTCGAACGGTACCGAGGTCACCGCCTACATCCCCGGCGAGGGTCACAACCTGCAGGAGCACTCGATGGTGCTCGTGCGTGGCGGTCGCGTCAAGGACCTCCCCGGTGTTCGTTACAAGATCGTTCGCGGCGCACTGGACACCCAGGCTGTCAAGAACCGCAAGCAGGCTCGTAGCCGCTACGGCGCCAAGATGGAGAAGAAGTAATGCCTCGTAAAGGCCCAGCGCCCAAGCGTCCCGTTATCGCTGACCCGGTATACGGCGCCCCCATCGTCTCCCAGCTCGTCAACAAAATCCTCCTCGACGGCAAAAAGGGCCTCGCCGAGCGCATCGTTTACGATGCACTCGAGGGCGTCGTTGCCAAGAACGGTGCGGATGCTGTCGTCACGCTGAAGAAGGCGCTCGACAACGTGCGCCCCACCCTCGAGGTGCGTTCGCGCCGCGTCGGTGGTTCCACCTACCAGGTTCCGGTCGAAGTCAAGCCGCACCGCGCCAACACCCTGGCCCTCCGCTGGTTGACCAGCTACGCCAAGGCCCGTCGCGAGAAGACCATGACCGAGCGCCTCACCAACGAGATCCTCGACGCGTCCAACGGCCTCGGTGCCGCGGTCAAGCGTCGTGAAGACACGCACAAGATGGCCGAGGCGAACAAGGCCTTCGCACACTACCGCTGGTAGTAGCGCCCCGGTGAGCGAGCCGGGCGGACATCCGCCCGGCTCGCTTATCGGCTTGTCTTGTTTCGCCCCAAATCACCCCAAAAAACGTCCGGAGGACACCCGTGGCACTTGATGTGCTCACCGACCTGAGCAAGGTCCGCAATATTGGCATCATGGCGCACATTGACGCTGGCAAGACCACCGTCACTGAGCGCATCCTGTACTACACGGGTGTCAACCACAAGATCGGCGAGACCCACGACGGCGCCTCGACCATGGACTGGATGGCGCAGGAGCAGGAACGTGGCATCACGATCACCTCAGCTGCGACGACCTGTTTCTGGGCAGGCAACCAGATCAACATCATCGACACCCCCGGCCACGTTGACTTCACCGTCGAGGTGGAGCGTTCGCTCCGCGTCCTCGACGGCGCGGTTGCCGTGTTCGACGGCAAGGAGGGCGTTGAGCCCCAGTCCGAGACCGTCTGGCGCCAGGCCGACAAGTACGACGTCCCCCGCATTTGCTTCGTCAACAAGATGGACAAGCTCGGCGCGGACTTCTTCTACACCGTCGACACCATCGTCAAGCGCCTCGGCGCGAAGCCGCTCGTCATCCAGCTGCCGATCGGCGCCGAAAACACCTTCGAAGGTGTTGTCGACCTCGTCGAGATGCGTGCACTGACCTGGCGCGGCGACTCCAAGGGTGACGTCGAGATGGGCTCCCACTACGAGATCGAGGTCATCCCGGCCGACCTCGTCGAGCAGGCCGCGGTTTACCGCAAGCTGCTCCTCGAGACCGTCGCCGAGACCGATGACGACCTCATGGAGAAGTACTTCTCCGGCGAAGAGCTCACCGTCTCCGAGATCAAGCACGCGATCCGCAAGCTCACGGTCAACAGCGAGATCTACCCGGTCCTCTGCGGCTCCGCGTTCAAGAACCGCGGCGTCCAGCCGATGCTCGACGCAGTCATCGACTACCTCCCCACCCCGCTCGACGTGCCGGCCATCGAGGCCCACGACGCGCGCGATGAAGAGGTCGTCGTCATGCGTCACTCCGACGCATCCGAGCCGTTCACGGCTCTCGCGTTCAAGGTTGCAGTGCACCCGTTCTTCGGTCGCCTCACCTACATCCGCGTCTACTCGGGACACCTCGACTCCGGCGGCCAGGTCATCAACTCGACCAAGGGCAAGAAGGAGCGCATCGGCAAGATCTTCCAGATGCACGCCAACAAGGAGAACCCGGTGGCCTTCGTGACCGCCGGTCACATCTACGCGGTCATCGGCCTCAAGGACACCACCACCGGCGACACCCTGTGCGACCCGAACCACCAGGTCGTACTCGAGTCGATGACGTTCCCTGACCCGGTGATCGAGGTTGCGATCGAGCCGAAGACGAAGCAGGACCAGGAAAAGCTGGGTCTCGCGATCCAGAAGCTGGCCGAAGAAGACCCGACCTTCCGCACCGAGCAGAACCAGGAAACTGGCCAGACGGTCATCAAGGGAATGGGTGAACTTCACCTGGACATCCTCGTCGACCGCATGCGTCGCGAGTTCAACGTCGAGGCCAACGTCGGCAAGCCCCAGGTCGCGTACCGCGAGACGATCCGCAAGGCCGTCGAGCGTCACGACTACACCCACAAGAAGCAGACCGGTGGATCCGGCCAGTTCGCGAAGATTCAGATCGCGATCGAGCCGCTTGAAATCACTGCCGAAAAGGGCTACGAGTTCCTGAACAAGGTCACCGGTGGCCGCATCCCCAGGGAATACATCCCCTCGGTCGACGCGGGCATCCAGGACGCCATGCACGTCGGCGTTCTGGCCGGCTACCCGATGGTCGGCGTTCGCGCCAGCCTGCTCGACGGTGCCGCGCACGACGTCGACTCCTCGGAGATGGCGTTCAAGATCGCCGGTTCGATGGGCTTCAAGGAAGCCGTCCGCAAGGCGAACCCTGTTCTTCTCGAGCCGCTCATGAGCGTCGAAGTTCGTACGCCCGAGGAATACATGGGCGACGTCATCGGCGACCTCAACTCCCGCCGTGGTCAGATTCAGACCATGGAGGACGCGAGCGGCGTCAAGGTCATTCGTGCCTTCGTTCCGTTGTCGGAGATGTTCGGTTACATCGGCGACCTGAGGTCCAAGACCTCCGGGCGCGCCGTGTACTCGATGACCTTCGAGAGCTACGCCGAGGTCCCCAAGGCTGTTGCCGAAGAGATCATCCAGAAGAACAAGGGCGAATAGCCTGGGGCCCTCGGGCCTTTCCGGGCCTTCGGGCCGAAATCGCTTCGGCCTCCCGGCCCGAGTAACATAAGTACACAAATCCAGCAGTTTCTCCGGCCGCAAACCAGCGGGCGGTGAAGCCGAGAGTCCTGAGGAGGACCCACAGTGGCCAAGGCCAAGTTCGAGCGGACTAAGCCGCACGTAAACATCGGAACGATCGGTCACGTTGACCACGGAAAGACCACGCTGACTGCAGCGATCTCCAAGGTCCTTGCCGACACGTTCCCTTCCAAGACCAACGTTCAGCGCGACTTCGCGTCGATCGACTCGGCTCCGGAAGAACGCCAGCGCGGCATCACGATCAACATCTCCCATGTTGAGTACGAGACCGAAAAGCGTCACTATGCGCACGTCGACGCACCGGGCCACGCTGACTACATCAAGAACATGATCACCGGTGCCGCACAGATGGACGGCGCGATTCTCGTTGTCGCCGCAACTGACGGCCCGATGGCTCAGACCCGCGAGCACGTTCTTCTCGCCAAGCAGGTCGGCGTGCCGTCCCTGCTCGTCGCGCTGAACAAGGCCGACATGGTCGACGACGAAGAGATCCTTGAGCTCGTCGAGCTCGAGGTTCGCGAACTCCTCACCGCCCAGGGCTTCGACGGCGACAACGCTCCTGTTGTCCGCGTGTCGGCGCTCAAGGCGCTGGAAGGCGACCCGAAGTGGGTCGGCAACATCCTGGAGCTCATGCAGGCCGTTGACGACTACTTCCCGGAGCCCGTCCGCGACAAGGACAAGCCCTTCCTCATGCCGATCGAGGACGTCTTCACGATCACCGGTCGTGGAACGGTCGTCACCGGCCGCGCCGAGCGTGGAACCCTCAAGATCAACTCCGAGGTCGAGGTTGTCGGCATCCGCCCGACGATCAAGACCACGGTCACTGGTATCGAGATGTTCCACAAGCAGCTTGACGAGGCATGGGCCGGCGAGAACTGTGGTCTTCTTCTTCGTGGCACCAAGCGCGAAGACGTCGAGCGCGGCCAGGTCGTCGTCAAGCCGGGTTCGGTCACGCCGCACACCGACTTCGAGGGCACCGCGTACATCCTGTCAAAGGAAGAGGGCGGCCGTCACAACCCGTTCTACGCGAACTACCGTCCGCAGTTCTACTTCCGTACCACCGACGTCACCGGCGTCATCACGCTGCCCGAGGGCACCGAGATGGTCATGCCCGGCGACACCACCGACCTGACTGTCGCGCTGATCCAGCCGATCGCCCTGGAAGATGGACTCGGCTTCGCTATCCGTGAAGGTGGCCGCACCGTCGGCGCCGGAACCGTGACGAAGATCATCAAGTAGTTCTTCACCACCTGCACCACTGAAACGGGTCGGTCCTTCGGGGCCGGCCCGTTTTTGCGTGCCCGGCGACCCTTGTCGCGGGCGGGCCCCGGTTCTATCGTGGGTCGCGGTCGCACTGGAGCGGCCGGACTGGAGTAGATGATGGGACTGGACGACATCACCAAGAAGGCCCAGGAGTTCCTGGGCGACAGCAAGGTCACCGACGCCCTGCACAGCGAGCAGGCCGAGGACATCAGCGACAAGCTGCTCGACGGCACCGCCGATGCGGTCAACAAGGTCACCGGCAACAAGTTCGAGGACCAGATCGAGCAGGCCCGCGACGCCGCCGACACCCACCTCGGCACCGACTAGCGCTCTCCCGGCGAGTACCCGCCGAGGCTCGCCGCCGTCGCCCGGTGACGTGCGCGTTACGCCCCACTTCCGCCGCTTCGCGCCGGTTCGCCCGGTTCGCGCGCCGGTTCCGCCGCTTCGCGCCTGGTGTGCCTGGCGCGAAGCGGCGCAATTGGCGCGCGTGGTTTCTGCGGGCGGCGGGCTGCGAGCAGCGCGGCCGGGTGCACCAGGGGGATGCGTCGGGCCGCCAGACAAGGTCGGCCCCTGCACAGTCCTGCCGAACGTGACATTCTCCACTGATGCCTGGCAGTGCATGCGTCCCTGAGCCAGGCGGCGCAGAGTCAGCGCATGACCCAGCACACAGAGGGCGGAGTCCCCTCCGACGACCAGCTTGAAACCATCACCGGGGACGACAACGACGAGATCCTGTACTCGGCTCAGCTGCAGCGTGCCTTCAAAGCGGACCTTCGACTACGTCGCCGTGCGGAAGCGGGAACCCTGCACCGCATCGGCCGCGGCCAGTACATCACCGCGACTCGATGGTTCGACCTCGATGACGATCGGCGGTACTCCCTCCGGGTCAGGGGAGCGGCCACGCTGCGGCAAACCGAGCTCGTGCTCTCCCACCAGTCGGCGGCCGTCCTCTGGGGCCTGCCGAGCCGCGTCCGCTGGCCGGACGAGGTGCACTTCACCATCGAGCGCACAGGTGGCGGTCGTTCCAAGCCGGGCATCGTCAAGCACGCCCTCGGGCTCGATCCCCGCTCCATCACCAGGAAGGACGGCCTGTTGGTCACGACCGTTGCCCGCACCGTGATCGACCTCGCGGCGACCCTCGACCTGCGGGGAGCGATGGCCGCCGCCGACCGTGCACTCGCGATTGATCCCTGGAACAGGGTTCCCCCGCTCACCACCCGCGCCGAACTGCTGGAGGAATGGGAGCGGATGCTGCCGTTCCGGGGGTCCGTCAGGGCCCGGGCGGTCATTGACTTCGCAACGTCGCTCTCCGGCTCGGTCAACGAAACCGATAGCCGCGTCACCATCGCCCTGATCGGTTTCCCGGAACCGATCCTGCAGCAGCGGTTCATCGTCGACGATCGGGAGTTCTTCAGCGATTTCTTCTGGCTGGCCCAGCGCGGCGTGGGTGAGGCGGATGGCCGGAGCAAATACTTCGACGAGGTCCTGCGCGGAGGCCGCAGCCTCGAGCAGGTCGTCTACGACGAGAAGCTCCGCGAAGATGGCATCCGACGTCAGGTCAACGGGTTCACGCGCTGGGATTCCGCGACCGGCCGAAGCCAGAAGCGCTTGCGCGCCCGCCTCGTCCCCCTTGGTCTTCCGATCGGGCGCCCGCGTCTCTTCGTTCGTTGACACGAGTCCCGCATTCGCGTCCCGTATCCCCGAGTCTCCCTGCATCGTGCGCCACTTGTCGCGCGCCATTTGAGCCGCTTCGCGCCAGTTCCTCCAAGTCGCGCTCCAGTTGCGCCGCTTCGCACCAGGCATGCCGGGCGCGAAGCGGCGCAACTGGAGCGCATAGGCGAGTGGATGCCGGTGGCGGGTTGAGACCGGGGCCTCGGCAGCAGGAAACGGATGCGAAATGGGCGGGGAAGCGCCGGAAACGGGGCAAAAGGGCGCGAAAGGGGGCGACACGCCGAGCGCGACACGCCCGGGTTGCACAAAGACCTACCCCTGTGGCAGACTCTTCTAGTTCAACACTTTCGACTGCCGCGCTGCACGCGGTGTCGGGATCACTGCCAGGCAGTGCATAGCCGGTGTCCACAGGACGCACGGTTAGGCCGCGGGTAGCAGAACAGAGCTTAAACCAACAGCCGGGAAAGCATGGGAAATCCATGCCTTCCCCCATGCCCCGGTATGGAGAAGCGGTTGGCTCGGTTCAAAGTCGTGCGGCTGGAAGGCTGCGAGACGAGGAATCGAAATTGACAGATGAACAGTGGTGCGACAGCAGCAGTGCTACTACGGCGTCCAATGCAGCCTTCGGGATGTACGAAGCCTTGACAAGAAAGAGAGTTCGACATGGCGGGACAGAAAATCCGCATTCGGCTTAAGTCTTATGACCACGAGGTCATTGACATCTCGGCGCGCAAGATCGTCGACACCGTGACCCGTGCGGGCGCGACAGTCGTCGGCCCCGTGCCGCTTCCGACCGAGAAGAACGTGGTGTGTGTCATCCGTTCCCCTCACAAGTACAAGGACAGCCGGGAGCACTTTGAAATGCGCACCCATAAGCGTCTGATCGACATCATTGACCCCACCCCGAAGGCCGTCGACTCGCTCATGCGTCTCGACCTCCCGGCGGACGTCAACATCGAGATCAAGCTCTAGGGCCCGCGATGTCTTACTCCGATACCAAGACCACCAAGGGTCTCCTCGGCAAGAAGCTCGGCATGACCCAGGTCTGGGACGAGAACAACAAGCTCGTTCCCGTCACCGTCATCGAGATCTCGCCGAACGTTGTCACCCAGATCCGCAGCAAGGAAATCGACGGCTACGCCGGCGTCCAGATCGCTGCAGGCGCCATCGACCCGCGCAAGGTCAACAAGCCTTCCGCCGGACACTTCGAAAAGGCGGGCGTCACGCCTCGCCGTCACCTCACCGAGCTCCGCACCGCGGATGCCGCTGACTACACCCTGGGACAGGAACTCACCGTTGACGGTGTCTTCGTTGCCGGCTCCAAGGTCGACGTCATGGGCACGAGCAAGGGTAAGGGTTTCGCCGGTGTTATGAAGCGTCACAACTTCAAAGGTGTCTCCTCTTCTCACGGTTCGCACCGTAACCACCGCAAGCCCGGTTCTATCGGTGCTTCCTCGACCCCGAGCCGTGTCTTCAAGGGCATGCGCATGGCCGGTCGTATGGGTGGCGAGCGCGTCACCGTGCTGAACCTCAAGGTTCACGCGATCGATGCCGAGAAGGGCCTCCTGCTGGTCAAGGGTGCCGTTCCCGGCGCCAAGGGCCGCCTCGTATTCGTCCGCACTGCCGTGAAGGGAGCGTAACCGCATGGCCACCACGCTCGATCTCATCGATGCAACCGGCGCAAAGTCCGGTTCCGTTGAACTGCCCGCCGAAATCTTCGACGTCCAGACGAACATCCCCCTGATCCACCAGGTCGTTGTCGCGCAGCTCGCTGCCGCACGCCAGGGCACGCACAAGACCAAGCGCCGCGGAGAAGTTTCCGGTGCCGGTCGCAAGCCCTTCAAGCAGAAGGGAACCGGTCGCGCTCGTCAGGGCTCGATCCGCGCGCCCCAGATGACCGGCGGTGGCATCGTCCACGGACCGACGCCCCGCAACTACGAACAGCGCACCCCCAAGAAAATGATCGCGGCTGCACTGCGCGGATCGCTTTCCGACCGCGCCCGCGGCGACCGTCTTCACGTCGTTACCGCACTGTTCACCGCCGAGACGCCCAGCACCAAGGGCGCCATCACGCTGCTCACCCAGATCGCCTCCAGCAAGCACGTGCTGGTCGTCCTCGAGCGCACCGATGAGCTGACACTGCGCAGCATCCGCAACCTCCCGACGGTGCACGTGCTGTCCTGGGACCAGCTGAATGCCTACGACGTTCTCGTCAGCGACGACATCGTCTTCACCCTGGGCGCGTTCGACGCGTTCGTGGCGAGCAAGACCAAGAAGGAAGAGGTGTCCGCATAATGGCTACCCCGATCAACAAGGATCCCCGCGACGTCATCATCGCTCCGGTCGTCTCTGAGAAGAGCTACGGCCTGATCGACGAGGGCAAGTACACCTTCATCGTGGACCCGCGCTCGAACAAGACCGAAATCAAGCTCGCGATCGAAAAGATCTTCAAGGTGGAGGTCGCTTCGATCAACACCATGAACCGCATCGGCAAGACGCGTCGCACGAAGTTCGGTCAGGGCAAGCGCAAGGACACCAAGCGTGCCATCGTCACGCTCAAGTCCGGTTCCATCGACATCTTCACGGCCGTCGGCTAAGCGGCGCGGACTAGAGGAATAAGAAATGGCTATTCGTAAGTTCAAGCCCACGACTCCTGGTCGTCGCGGTTCATCTGTTGCGGACTTCGCAGAGATCACCCGTTCGACCCCGGAGAAGTCCCTGCTTCGCCCCCTGTCCAAGACCGGTGGCCGTAACAACCAGGGTCGCATCACCACCCGTCACATCGGTGGTGGACACAAGCGTCAGTACCGTCTCATCGACTTCCGTCGTAACGACAAAGATGGCGTCAACGCCAAGGTCGCTCACATCGAGTACGACCCGAACCGCACGGCGCGCATCGCGCTCCTGCACTTCGTTGACGGCACCAAGCGCTACATCATCGCCCCGAACAAGCTGAACCAGGGCGACATCATCGAGTCGGGTTCGGGTGCTGACATCAAGCCCGGCAACAACCTGCCGCTGAAGAACATCCCCACCGGTACCATCATCCACGCGGTCGAACTGCGTCCGGGCGGCGGTGCCAAGATGGCCCGCTCCGCCGGTTCGTCGGTTCGCCTCGTTGCGAAGGATGGCATCTACGCCCAGCTGCGCCTGCCGTCCGGAGAAATCCGTAACGTCGACGCCCGCTGCCGCGCCACGATCGGCGAGGTCGGCAACGCCGAGCAGTCGAACATCAACTGGGGCAAGGCCGGCCGGATGCGCTGGAAAGGCGTTCGCCCGACCGTTCGTGGTGTTGCCATGAACCCGGTCGACCACCCGCACGGTGGTGGCGAGGGAAAGACGTCCGGTGGACGTCACCCCGTCAGCCCCTGGGGCCAGAAAGAAGGCCGTACCCGGCACCCGAACAAGGAAAGCGACAAGCTCATCGTTCGTCGCCGTACTGTCGGCAAGAAGCGTAAGTAGGAGTAGACGATGCCACGCAGTCTCAAGAAAGGCCCTTTCGTTGACGACCACCTGCTTCGCAAGGTTGTCCGGGCGAATGAAGCCAGCAGCAAGAACGTAATCAAGACCTGGTCGCGCCGTTCGATGATCATCCCCGACATGCTCGGGCACACCATCGCGGTTCACGACGGACGCAAGCACATCCCGGTGTTCGTCACCGAGAGCATGGTCGGGCACAAGCTCGGCGAGTTTGCGCCCACCCGCACCTTCCGTGGTCACGTGAAGGACGACAAGAAGGGCCGTCGCCGCTAACGCGGTGACGTGAAGGAGGAGAAGAAATGGTGGAGTCGATCGCACGCGTGCGTCACATCCGCGTTACCCCCCAGAAGGCTCGTCGCGTCGTCAACTTGATCCGCGGCAAGCAGGCCCATGAGGCCCTGGGAATCCTGAAGTTCGCAGCGCAGGGCGCCAGCGACCCGGTGTACAAGCTGGTGGCCTCGGCCATCGCGAATGCACGAGTCAAGGCCGATGCAGCGAACACATACCTGGACGAGCAGGACCTCTTCGTGAGCCAGGCATTCGTTGATGAGGGTACGACCCTCAAGCGTTTCCAGGCCCGCGCACAGGGTCGCGCATTCCAGATCAAGAAGCGTACGAGCCACATCACTGTTGTGCTCGCCACTCCTGAGGAGGGTACGAAGTAATGGGTCAGAAAGTAAACCCGTATGGCTTCCGTCTGGGAATCACGACCGACCACGTGTCGCGTTGGTTCTCTGACAGCACGAAGCCGGGACAGCGTTACAGCGACTTCGTCGCTGAAGACGTCAAGATCCGCCGCCTGCTGAGCACGACCCTCGACCGCGCGGGAGTTTCGCGCATCGAGATCGAGCGCACCCGTGACCGCGTCCGCGTCGACATTCACACCGCCCGTCCGGGCATTGTGATCGGTCGTCGTGGCGCCGAGGCCGAGCGGATCCGCTCCGACCTCGAGAAGCTCACGAGCAAGCAGATCCAGCTCAACATCCTCGAGGTTAAGAACCCCGAAGTTGACGCCCAGCTCGTTGCCCAGGGCATCGCAGAGCAGCTCTCCGCTCGTGTGGCTTTCCGCCGCGCGATGCGTAAGGGCCTGCAGGGTGCCCAGCGCGCCGGCGCCAAGGGTGTTCGCATCCAGGTGTCCGGTCGTCTCGGCGGCGCTGAGATGAGCCGCTCGGAGTTCTACCGCGAGGGACGCGTGCCGCTGCACACCCTGCGTGCGAACATCGACTACGGCTTCTACGAAGCCAAGACCACCTTTGGCCGCATCGGCGTGAAGGTCTGGATCTACAAGGGCGACATCACCAACAAGGAACTCGCCCGCGAGCAGGCCAACGCTAAGTCGTCCCGCCCCGAGCGTCGTGACGACCGACCCCGCCGTGCGCCCCGCGCAGAGGCCGCGGCGCCGGTTGCAGCAGGAGTTGAGGCATAACCATGTTGATTCCACGCAGAGTCAAGCACCGTAAGCAGCACCACCCGGGCCGTACCGGCCACGCAACCGGTGGCACCGAGCTGTCGTTCGGCGAGTACGGCATCCAGGCCATCACCCCCGCGTATGTGACCAACCGTCAGATCGAGTCCGCTCGTATCGCGATCACCCGTCACATGAAGCGCGGCGGCAAGGTCTGGATCAACATCTATCCTGACCGCCCGCTCACCAAGAAGCCGGCCGAAACCCGCATGGGTTCCGGTAAGGGTTCTGTGGAGTGGTGGGTCGCCAACGTGAAGCCGGGTCGTGTGCTCTTCGAAATCGGCGGTGTCACTGACATCGTCGCCAAGGAAGCGCTCACCCGCGCCATTCACAAACTGCCTTTGAAGGCACGCATCATCAAGCGCGAGGAGGGCGACGCATAATGGCGATCGGATCCAAGGAGCTCGCCTCAGTCGAGCTCGACACTTTTGAAAACGAACGACTGTTCGACGAGCTGAAGAAGGCCAAGGAAGAGCTGTTCAACCTGCGCTTCCAGTCGGCCACCGGCCAGCTCGAAAGCCACGGCCGCCTCCGCGCGGTCAAGCGCGACATCGCTCGTATCTACACGGTTCTCCGTGAGCGCGAGTTGGGCATTCGCCCGACGCCCGCACCGGTCGAAGCGGCCGTCAAGGCCGACAAGGCAGAGAAGAAGCCCAAGAAGGCCCCTAAGGCTGCAGAATCCGAAACGGATGCTGTCGCCGAGGCCGTCGAAACGAAGGAGGCCTAGTCATGGCGAAGACTGACGAAACGGTCGTCGCAGCCGAGGCAGAAGCTCTCGTTCGCGGCTACCGGAAGACGCTGCGCGGCTACGTGACCAGCGACAAGATGGACAAGACCATCGTTGTCGAGGTCGAAGACCGCGTGAAGCACCCGTTGTACGGCAAGGTCATCCGCCGTACGTCCAAGCTGAAGGTCCACGACGAGGCGAACATCGCCGGCGTCGGCGACCTGGTCCTGATCAGTGAGACCCGTCCGCTGAGCGCCACCAAGCGCTTCCGCCTGGTCGAGATCCTCGAGAAGGCCAAGTAAGCCTCGCGCTTACTTGATAGAAGGGTATAAAAAGTGCTTCAGCAAGAATCACGACTCAAGGTTGCCGACAACACGGGTGCCAAGGAACTGTTGACCATCCGCGTCCTCGGTGGCTCCGGTCGTCGTTACGCAGGCCTCGGCGACACCATCGTCGCCACCGTCAAGGACGCGATCCCGGGCGGAAACGTCAAGAAGGGCGACGTCGTCAAGGCCGTCGTCGTTCGCGTCAAGAAGATGACCCGTCGTCCAGACGGTTCGTACATCAAGTTCGATGAGAACGCCGCAGTGATTTTGAAGAACGACGGTGACCCCCGGGGCACCCGAATCTTCGGACCGGTCGGTCGCGAGCTTCGCGACAAGAAGTTCATGAAGATCATCTCGCTGGCACCGGAGGTTATCTAAATCATGGCCAGACTCAAAAAGGGTGACCTCGTACAGGTCATCAGCGGCCGCAGCCAGGCACGCGGCGGCGACCGTGGCAAGCAGGGCAAGGTCATCGCCGTGCTCGTGGAGAAGAACCGGGTCCTCGTCGAGGGCATCAACTTCGTCACGAAGCACGTTCGCGTCGGCCAGACCCAGCGCGGCACCAAGACCGGCGGCATCGAGACCATGGAGGCGCCGATCCACGTGTCCAACGTGGCCATCGTCGACCCGGAGACCAAGAAGCCGACTCGCGTCGGCGTCCGCATCGAAGAGGTAACGAAGGACGGCGTCACCAAGACGGTCCGCATCCGTTACGCCAAGAAGTCAGGGAAGGACCTCTGATGACCGACACGATCGTTGCAGCGGGCGAAGCGCCCGTCAAGACGCTGCCGCGTCTCAAGCAGAAGTACCGCGACGAGATCTCCGCCAAGCTCTCCACCGAGCTCGGTTTCACGAACGTTCACCAGATCCCGAACCTCGTGAAGATCGTCGTCAACATGGGTGTCGGCGAGGCAGCTCGCGACGGCAAGATCATGGATGGCGCCGTTTCGGACCTCACCAAGATCACCGGCCAGAAGCCGCAGGTCACCAAGGCCCGCAAGTCGATCGCGCAGTTCAAACTGCGTGAAGGACAGCCCATTGGAACCCACGTCACCCTTCGCGGCGACCGCATGTGGGAGTTCCTGGACCGGCTCCTGAGCCTCGCCCTTCCCCGTATCCGTGACTTCCGCGGCCTCTCGGACAAGCAGTTCGACGGTGCGGGCAACTACACCTTCGGTCTCACCGAGCAGGTTATGTTCCACGAGATCGACCAGGACCGGATCGACCGTCTTCGCGGTATGGACATCACCATCGTGACGACCGCCAAGAACAACGAAGAAGGCCGTGCGCTGCTCAAGGCGCTTGGCTTCCCCTTCCAGACGGCCGAGAACACCAAGTAGTACCGGCTAGTTTTATAAACCCTGGGGCTGGACAACCGTCCAGCCCCACCACGACCAAGGTCGTCACCCGTGTAACGGATGAACGAAACCAGGCGAGAAAGGCACCACAAATGACAATGACAGATCCGGTCGCAGACATGCTGACCAGACTGCGCAACGCTAACTCGGCGTACCACGACACAGTGTCGATGCCGCACAGCAAGCTCAAAGCGCACATCGCAGACATCCTCAAGGCGCAGGGTTACATCTCCGCCTGGGATGTCAAGGATGCAGAGGTCGGAAAGACCCTCACGCTGAACCTCAAGTTCGGTCCGAACCGCGAGCGTTCCATCGTCGGCATCAAGCGGGTTTCCAAGCCCGGCCTGCGCGTGTACGCAAAGTCGACCGAAATCCCCACCGTTCTCGGTGGCCTCGGCGTTGCCATCCTGTCCACCTCCAGCGGTCTGCTCACCGACCGTCAGGCCGAGAAGAAGGGCGTAGGCGGAGAAGTTCTCGCCTACGTGTGGTAGTCGACAATGTCACGTATTGGAAGACTCCCCATCCCGATCCCCGCGGATGTCACGGTTGCCACTGAGGGCCGCCTCGTCAGCGTCAAGGGCCCGAAGGGTGAGCTTGCGCTCACCGTCGCCAACCCGATCCAGGTGTCGATTGAAGACGGCCACGTTGTCGTCACCCGTCCGGACGACGAGCGCGCATCGCGTTCGCTGCACGGCCTGACCCGCACCCTGATCGCCAACCAGATCATCGGGGTGACCGTGGGTTACACCAAGGGCCTCGAGATCGTCGGTACCGGTTACCGCGTCGCCCAGAAGGGCACCGCGGTCGAGTTCGCCCTTGGCTTCTCGCACCCGGTCCTCATCGAGCCGCCCGTCGGCATCACCCTGACCGTCGAGGGCGTCAACCGCCTCACGGTCGGTGGCATCGACAAGCAGGCCGTCGGCGAGGTCGCCGCCAACATCCGTAAGATTCGCAAGCCTGAGCCCTACAAGGGCAAGGGTGTGCGTTACGCCGGCGAGATTGTTCGCCGCAAGGCCGGAAAGAGTGGTAAGTAACCATGGGTCTCGGAACTAGAGGTAAGAGCAAGGCCGCTGCCCGCGGACGCAGGCACACACGTCTTCGCAAAAAGGTCGTTGGGACGGAGCTTCGTCCCCGTCTCGTCGTCACCCGTTCAGCTCGCCACGTCTTCGTGCAGGTCGTCGACGACAGCAAGGGTTTCACCCTTGCGTCGGCATCCACGCTCGAGACGGACATGCGCACCTTCGATGGTGACAAGACCGCCAAGGCCCGTAAGGTCGGTGAACTCGTCGCCGAGCGCGCGAAGGCCGCCGGTATCGACGCCGTCGTATTTGACCGTGGCGGCAGCAAGTACGCGGGACGCGTCGCTGCCATCGCCGAGGGAGCTCGAGAGGGTGGATTGAACCTGTGACCGCTGAAACCAGTAACACAGCAGCCAAGGAGACCGTGGTGGCCGCTGAGGCACCCGTGGAAACCGCTGCGTCAACCGCTCCGGCACAGAACGAGCCTCGTGAGGCTCGTCGTGGTGGCCGTGAGCGCAACCCGAACAAGGATCGCGGCAGCCGCGACGCCGACAAGAGCCAGTTCCTGGAGCGCGTTGTCACCATCAACCGCGTTTCCAAGGTGGTGAAGGGTGGTCGTCGCTTCAGCTTCACCGCCCTCGTCGTCGTCGGTGACGGCAACGGACTCGTCGGCGTGGGATACGGCAAGGCCCGCGAGGTCCCGACCGCTATCTCCAAGGGCGTCGAGGAAGCGAAGAAGAACTTCTTCCGCGTTCCCCGCGTCGGCCTGACGATCCCGCACCCCGTCCAGGGCGAAGCCGCAGCCGGCGTTGTCCTGCTGCGTCCCGCTGCTGCCGGTACCGGCGTTATCGCCGGTGGCCCCGTCCGCGCCGTGCTCGAATGCGCCGGCATCCACGACGTCCTGAGCAAGTCGCTCGGTTCGTCGAACACCATCAACATCGTCCACGCCACCGTCGAGGCACTGCACCAGCTCGAAGAGCCGCGTGCCGTTGCCGCCCGTCGTGGCCTCGCGTACGAAGACGTGGCCCCGGCCCGTTTCCTGCGCGCCGACGCCGCGGCTGCTGCTGCAGCAGCGGCAGCAAAGGCAGGTGCCTGATGGCTCGCCTCAAAGTGACACAGATCAAGTCCAAAATTAGTGAGAAGCAGAACCAGCGCGACACGCTTCGCAGCCTGGGTCTCAAGCGCATTGGCGCCGTCGTGATCCGCGAGGACAACTCGCAGAACCGCGGCTATGTCAACACGGTTGCTCACCTCGTGAAGGTCGAGGAGATTGACTAATGGCTGACGAGAAGGACGCTGCCGCCACGGCAGCAACCAAGCCCGCCACCGCAAAGAAGGCTGCCCCCAAGGCTGCCGCCGCGAAGACTGCACCCGCTGAGAAGCGCGAGCAGGTGCTGAAGGTCCACCACCTTCGCCCCGCTCCCGGTTCGAAGAAGGACCGTATGCGCGTCGGCCGCGGTGAAGGATCCAAGGGTAAGACCGCGGGTCGTGGCACCAAGGGCACCAAGGCACGCTACAACGTGCGCATCGGCTTCGAGGGTGGGCAGATGCCTCTGCACATGCGCACCCCGAAGCTGCGCGGGTTCAAGAACCCGTTCCGCGTCGAGTACCAGGTCGTCAACCTCGACCGTCTTGCCGAGCTCTACCCGAACGGTGGCGATGTCACCATCGCCGACCTGGTCGCCAAGGGCGCCGTTCGCGACAACGAAAAAGTCAAGGTGCTCGGTAACGGTGAAATTGCCGTTAAGCTGAACATTGCGGTCGACAAGGTCTCCAGCTCAGCTGAGCAGAAGATCGTCGCCGCGGGTGGCTCAATCAAGTAAGTCCGTAGACGCTGATCGAGCTTGTCGGGCGTCGCCATCGTTCATTCGATAGCGGCCCCGGCAGGCTCGTTTCACGTTAGTAACTGGAGGCCTTTTGTTCAGCGCCATAGCGCGGATCTTCCGCACGCCCGACCTTCGCAAGAAAATCGGATTCAGCCTCGGTATCGTGGCTCTGTTCCGACTGGGCTCGTTCATCCCCTCTCCCTTTGTGAACTTCGGAAACGTGCAAGCGTGTCTCGCGGCGAACCAGGGCACCAGCGGCCTGTACGAACTCGTCAACCTGTTCAGCGGTGGCGCGCTGCTGCAGCTGTCGGTCTTCGCGCTCGGCATCATGCCGTACATCACGGCCTCGATCATCGTGCAGCTGCTGCGCGTGGTCATCCCACACTTCGAGACCCTCTACAAAGAGGGCGCGTCCGGGCAGAGCACGCTCACCCAGTACACGCGCTATCTCACGATCGCCCTCGGCATCCTCCAGTCGACGACGCTCATCACGGTCGCCCGCAGCGGCGCACTGTTCGGCACCTCGTCCAGCTCCGAGTGCTCGCAGCTCATCACCAACGACGCCTGGTACGCCATCATGCTCATGGTCATCACCATGACCGCAGGCACCGGCGTCATCATGTGGATGGGTGAGCTCATCACCGAGCGCGGCATCGGCAACGGCATGTCACTCCTCATCTTCACGTCCATCGCGGCACGCTTCCCGAACTCCCTCGGCTCGATCCTGAACCAGAAGGGCCTCGACACCTTCCTGATCGTGATCGCGGTCGGACTGCTCGTCGTCGCGGCCGTCGTTTTCGTCGAACAGTCGCAACGCCGCATCCCGGTGCAGTACGCCAAGCGGATGGTCGGACGCCGAACCTACGGCGGCAACAACACCTACATCCCGATCAAGGTCAACATGGCCGGCGTCGTCCCCGTGATCTTCGCATCCTCGCTGCTGTACCTGCCGGCGCTCATCGCTCAGTTCAACCAGCCCGCAGCCGGGCAGGCCCCCGCCGCGTGGGTGTCCTGGGTCACGAACAACCTGACCAAGGGCGACCACCCGCTCTACATGCTGATGTACTTCCTGCTCATCGTCGGCTTCACCTACTTCTACGTCGCGATCACCTTCAACCCCGAAGAGGTCGCCGACAACATGAAGAAGTACGGCGGGTTCATCCCCGGCATCCGTGCGGGACGCCCGACGGCCGAGTACCTCGACTTCGTGCTCACCCGGGTGACGCTGCCCGGCGCGCTCTACCTCGGGTTGATCGCCCTGCTCCCGCTGATCGCATTCTCTGTGATCGGCGCCGACCAGAACTTCCCGTTCGGTGGCGCCAGCATCCTGATCATCGTCGGCGTCGGCCTTGAGACCGTCAAGCAGATCGACTCCCAGCTGCAGCAGCGTCACTACGAAGGGCTGCTCCGATGACCCGCTTGCTCGTGATCGGCCCGCCCGGCGCAGGCAAGGGCACCCAGGCCGTGCGCCTGGCCGCGGCCTTCGGAATCCCGGCCGTCTCGACCGGCGACATCTTCCGGTACAACGTGACGAACAAGACCGAACTCGGCCTGAAGGTCAAGTCCTTCATGGACAAGGGCGCCTACGTGCCCGACTCCCTCACGAACGAGATCGTCGCCGACCGTCTCGCCCAGGCGGATGCCGCAGGCGGCTTCCTTCTCGACGGGTACCCGCGCACGCTCGAGCAGGTGCACGAGCTCGACCGCATGCTCGAATCCGACGGCGCCGCACTCGACGTCGTCGTCCAGATCTCAGCGGACACCGACGAGGTCGTCGCCCGTCTGCTCAAGCGCGCGGCCGAACAGGGCCGAGCGGACGATACGGCCGACGTCATCCGTCACCGGCTCGAGGTTTACTCGGAGCAGACTGCTCCGCTTATCGACGTGTACGGGGCCCGCGGGCTCGTTGTCACCGTTGACGGCCTCGGTGCCGTCGACGCGGTGACCGAGCGCATTCTGAGCGCCCTCGCGGAGCGCGAGCTTCACGCCGTCGACAACCCGGACGCACCGAGCGCGTCCTGATCCGTTTGCGGGGAACCAGGCAATGAGCCTACGTCGATCCATCTACAAATCGCCGGCACAGATGCGGCTGATGATCGCACCGGGGCTCGCGACCGCCGCGTCCCTCGACGCGGCCCGCGCGCTGATGCGACCGGGTGCCACGACCCTCGAGCTCGACGCGGCCGCCGAGGCCGCGATCGTCGCCCGGGGCGGCCTGCCGAACTTCAAGCTCGAGCACGGCTACTTCCACACAGTCTGCGCGAGCGTGAACGACGACGTCGTGCACGGCATCCCCGGTGCCCGGGTTCTCGGCGCCGGCGACATCGTGTCCATCGACAGCGGCGCGATTATCGACGGCTGGAACGGCGACGCCGCATTCAGCTACGTGATCCCCGACCCGACGCGCCCGGAGGTCGTCGCCGAACGCCAGAAGCTCTCCGACGTCACCGAACAGTCGCTCTGGCACGGCATCGCCCGCCTCGCCGAGGCCCGCTACCTGACTGAGGTCGGCGACGCCATCGAGGACTACATCGAGTCCCAGGGCAGCTACGGAATCCTCACCGACTACGTCGGTCACGGCATCGGCCGGTCCATGCACGAGGCCCCGCCCGTTTTCAACTACCGGGTGCGCCAGAAGGGCCCGGAGGTCAAGCCCGGGCTCGTCGTCGCGATCGAGCCGATGGTCGTTCTCGGATCGATCGAGACCTTCGTGCGGGACGACGACTGGACGGTCGCCACGAGCGACGGCCTCGCTGCCGCGCATTGGGAGCACAGCGTCGCCGTGCACAAGGACGGCATCTGGGTGCTCACCGCTGAGGACGGCGGAGCCGCCCAGCTCGCCCCCCTCGGTATCACGCCCGTCCCCATCCCCTAACACCTCCCGCCCTGGCGCTCAGCAGCCCCACAACGCGCGCGTCCGTTCCGCGAGAGTACGTTTTTGGCCCTTAACCCGCGGGTTTAAGGGCCGAATTCGTACTCTCGCGGGAGGAAACGGGGGAGGGGTAGCGGCGCGCCGCGATGCGGCATCCGCTAGCCAAAGACCCCGATTAGCGGGAGGATGGAAGTGGGCAGAGCCCGTCGAAGAAATGAGCAGGTCAATGAGGATTCTCGTAGTTTGCGGTGCCGGAGCGTCCAGCGCCTTCGTCGCCCATCGAGTGCGCCGTACCGGTGAGGACAGGGGCCTCGAGTTGACGGTTCACGCCGGCAGCGAATCCGACCTCCCCGCGTCACTCGACACCATCGATGTGTTGCTCGTCGGCCCGTACCTCGCCCCGCGTTACGAGAAGATTCGCGCGCAGGCGATCAAGCGCGGCGTCGGCGTCGCCCTGCTGCCCGACACCGTGTTCGCGTCCCAGAATGGCGACGAGGCACTCGACCTCGCCGTCTACGCCTTCAAATCGCGCGGCTGGGCCGAACTGCCCGCCTGACTCCCGGTGCCGGCGAGGGCTACTGGTCCATCAGGTGCACGAGCTCGTCGATGAAGGATGCGAAGTCGACTGACCTCCGGACGAGCCGTTGCACGTCGTTGCGGTCGGAGAAGACCTCGACGAACTGGTCGAAGACGTCCTGGAAGCTCTTGCGTCCCGCGGCGCTGAACGCCACGAGCGCGACGACGTTGACCCGCGCCTCGCCCCAGTCCATCGGGGTGTCGTTGATCACGATCGCGATCGACGTCCTGTTCGCGGTCATCGACATCGAATGCGGCACGGCGAGGTTGTCGGTGAACGCCGTCGAACTCATCAGCTCGCGCTCGATCGCACCGTCGATGTACTCCGGTTCGATGATTCCCTGCGCGGCCATCCGTTCGCCGAGCGCGCGGATCATGGCGTCCTCGTCGCTCGCGTAGAAGTTGTGTGAGAACAGCGAGGCGTCGAAGAACTGGAGCAGGTCGTCCTTGAGGTGCGCCCGCCTCCGCAGCCTGCGCACCCGGCTCGCGGCCTTCCGGATCCGCTCGATGTCGGTTTCGGTCAGGAAGGGCTGGATGACGATGATCCCGTCGCCGAGGAGGCCGGGGTCGATCGTCGTGAGCACGAGGTCGGCCTCGAGGCCGCTCCAGTCCACGTCGCTGCGCGTGACGACGGAGACGACCTCGAGCTCGTCGCCGAGGACCCGTTCGATGCGCTCCCGGAGCAGGACGTGCATGTCGTAGTAGTTCGGGCAGACGATCGCACAGCTGACGAGGTCCACGCGGCGGGACTGCTGCTGCAGGTGCGCGCCGACGTGCATCGCGATGTACGCGATCTCGTCGTCGTTGATCACGATCCGCTCCTGGCGCTGCAGCTGGCTCGCGATGTACACCGCGAGCTCGTAGATCATCGGGTAGCTCGTCTTGATCGACCGGGTCAGGGGGTTGTGCGCGAACGACCGGTCCTGGGCGCGGTTGATCAGGTTCCGCACGTGCAGGGTGAGCCGCACGATGAACGTCTCCTCGGTGAGGTCGACGAGGAACTCCTCGCTCGCGCGCGTCACGATCTGACGCACCGTGTCAAGGTCCTCCGGGCGCACGAAATTCTCGATCAGCTTCTTGGCCGGCTGGTCGTGGCCCGGTGTGATCACCCGGGTCGTGAGGAGGAGACCGATGTAGTCGAGGTCCCCGATCGCGAGCTCGACGTCGAAATGCCGTTTGATCAAGACGGAGAGCGCCCGGGTCATCTCGTCCGGGGGAGTGGCCTGCGGTTCCGCGGGCAGCGGGGCCGCGCGCTTCGTGACGCGGTCGACCGCGATCGCCACGTGCAGGAGCACGTCGTTGGTGCCGTACTCGTTCACGAAGTAGCCCTGGGCGTCGAGCATGGCGATCAGGTCGGTTTTGAAGGCGCTGAGGCTCTTCGACGCGAACTCGCGCTGGATGGTCTCGAGGTTGAGCATCCCTCGATCGGTCTCCTCGCGGAACATCCGGCTGAGCAGCCGGCGCCGATCGGTCTCCGAACCGGCCAGGGTGACGACGCTTCCGCGCCGCCCGAGAGTGAGTCCGGTCTCCGGAAGCAGCGACCGCACCCGGGCCAGATCGGCTTCGATCGTGGAATCGCTCACGAACAACTCCGCCGCGAGGGTGTACACGTCGAGGCCGTTGTCGGACTCGGTGAGGCGCCTGACCAGGGCATAGAGCCGGTTCTGCCTGGTCTCCGGCTCGGCGGCCTTGTGGCTCGACCGGAACACCGCGTACGCCTCGAGGTCCAGCCGGTACCCGGCCGTCCCCGATTCGATCACGTCGAGCGGATGCGCCGCCGCCTTCACGCTCGTGACGTAACTGCGCACGGTCCGCGGCGTGACACCGAGGTGGTCGGCGAGTTCGCCGGCGGTCACCCAGACCGGCGTCTGCGACAGATACTCCAGCATCCGCGTTTGTTTGTCGCTCATCGCACAAAACTCCACATTGTCCTAGCTAGTCAATCATGCTGCACCCCTCCGGTATTCCCTCCCTCGTTTCCACGCAGTATTCCCGCGCCGCATTTCCGGGGGTGCGGAAACAGCTCTACTGGCCGGGGCCGGGCTACCGGACGAAACTGAAACAGTCGAAACACCGAAAGGCTGAGTCAATGAGGATTCTTGTGATCTGTGGTGCGGGCGCGTCCAGCACCTTCGTCGCACTGCGGATGCGCCGGACCATTTCCGAACGCGGCCTCGCCGCCACGGTCGCCGCGGCCAGCGAAACAGAACTACCCGATGCCCTCGCGGGCATCGACGCCCTGCTCGTCGGCCCGCACCTGGCCGCACGCTTCCCCGAGATCCGGGCGCTGGCGGCCGAGCACGGTGTGGGCTGCGCACTCCTGGCCGACACCATCTTCACTGCCCGAGACGGATCCGAAGCACTCGACGCGGCTCTCGCAGCCGCGGCATGACCCAGTACAGCACGTCACACTCCACCGGAAGGAACCCCACCGATGATTGAACGCATCGTTCGAATCGGCTCGGCGAACGGCCTGCACGCCCGCCCCGCGAAACTCTTCACGAAGGCAGCAGCCGACTCCGGCGTCAAGGTCACCCTCGCTAAGGCCGGCGGCAAGCCCGTCAACGCCGCCAGCATCCTCGCCGTCATCTCCCTCGGCCTCGGCAACGGCGACGAGGTCACCCTCGCAACCAGCGACGACAGCGCCGGTGCGGCCCTCGACACCCTCGTCGCCCTCCTCGCCGCAGACCACGACCTGCCGGTCGCGGACACCGCGACTTCCGCGACGCGGGTCGCGGTATGAGCATCGTGAGCGCATCCGCCGCGGCAGGCACCGACCTGACCGGCACCGGCATCGGCCAGGGCGTCGCCATCGGCCGGGTGCTGCGGATGCCCGAACCGCTCCCCGAACCCACGGACACCCCCAGCGCACTCACCCCGGAGGACGAAGGCGCCCGCGCCGCATCCGCCCAGCGTTTCGTCGCCGTCGACCTCGAGGCCCGCGCCGAACGCGCAGGCGGAGCGGCCCAGGAAGTCCTCGAAGCCCAGGCCATGATGGCGGAGGACCCCACCCTCGTCGACGACCTCACCGAACGGCTCGCGACCGGCAAGACCGCGGAGCGCGCCGTATTCGAGGCCTTCGCCACGTTCCGCGACCAGCTCACCGCACTCGGCGGGTACCTCGCCGAACGCGCAGCCGACCTCGACGACGTGTCCCAGCGGGTCATCGCCCAGCTGGGCGGCCGGGCAGCCCCCGGCGTGCCGGAGCAGGAGGAACCGTTCATCCTCGTCGCCCACGACCTCGCCCCCGCCGACACCGCGCTGCTCGATCTCACCCGCGTTCTCGGTCTCGTCACGAGTGACGGCGGCCCCACCTCCCACACCGCGATCCTCGCCCGCGACAAGGCAATTGTCGCGATCGTTGGCGCCACCGGGGCGACCGACCTCGCTGACGGCACCCTCGTGATCGTGGATGCCGCCGCAGGCATCGTGACCGTCTCCCCGACCGAGGCAGAGGTCGAATCGGCCAAAGCCCGCATCCGCGCCCGTGCCCTCCGCGCCCAGGCCCCGACCGGCCCGGGCCGGCTCCGCGACGGCACCCCGGTGCCGCTGCTCGCGAACCTCGGCTCCGCAGACGGCGCAGCTCAGGCCGTCGCCCTCGGCGCAGAAGGTGTCGGCCTGTTCCGCACCGAATTCCTTTTCCTCCATTCCCACAACGCGCCGACGATCCTCGAGCAGGCCGAACAGTACGCACGCCTGCTGCACGCGTTCCCCGGCAAGAAGGTCGTCGTGCGTGCCCTCGACGCCGGAAGCGACAAGCCGCTCGCGTTCCTCAACGACGCCGACGAGGAGAACCCCGCACTCGGCCTCCGCGGCCTCCGCGCGCTGCGCGCCTCCGAAGACATCCTTCGCGAACAGCTGACCGCGCTCGCCGAAGCGGATGCCGCGACCGACGCCGACGTCTGGGTGATGGCTCCCATGGTCGCAACAGTCGAGGAGACCACCTACTTCGTGGAGCTCGCCCACAAGCTCGGGCTCAAGACCGCCGGCGTCATGGTCGAGATCCCCTCAGCCGCACTCCTGGCCGACCGTATCCTGCAGCACGCGGACTTCGCCTCGATCGGCACCAACGACCTCACCCAGTACACCCTCGCCGCCGACCGTCTCCTCGGTTCGGTCGCGGGCTACCAGAACCCGTGGCACCCCGCGGTCCTGCGACTGATTGCTGAGGTCGGCGCAGCAGGCCGTAACCTCGGCAAACCGGTCGGGGTGTGCGGAGAGGCGGCTGCGGATCCCCTGCTCGCCGTCGTGCTCGTCGGACTGGGGGCCACCAGCCTGTCCATGTCCTCTGCGGCACTCTCAGACGTCCGGGCGGAACTCGCCCGGTTCAGCGCGGAGGAGGCCCGGCAGCTCGCCGAGGTCGCCCTCGCGGCAGACGGCGCGGCATCCGCTCGCGCCGCGGCGACGAACCTGGCCGCCACCTTCTCTCCCACGGACTAGTCCGTGCGAGTCGTTTCACAGCTCACCCGCAATCACAACACCCGCAATCACAACCCGAACACACAACGAAAGGCAGAGAAATGACGACGACGTCAACTGACACGAAGAGCGGAGGCGGAGCGCGCGTCCACGTGCAGCGCTTCGGCACCTTCCTCAGCGGCATGATCATGCCCAACATCGCGGCGTTTATCGCATGGGGCCTCATCACCGCGTTCTTCATCCCGACCGGCTGGACCCCGAACGAGACCGTCGCCAAGATGGTCGACCCGATGATCTTGTACCTGCTCCCGCTCCTGATCGCCAACACCGGTGGCCGCATGGTCTACGGCGTCCGCGGCGGCGTCATCGCGTCGATCGCCACCATGGGTGTCATCGTCGGAAGCGCGATCCCGATGTTCATCGGTGCGATGATCGTCGGCCCGCTCTCCGCATGGCTGCTCAAGAAGCTCGACAGCCTGTGGGCGGGCAAGATCCGCCCCGGCTTCGAGATGCTCGTGGACAACTTCTCCTCGGGTATCCTCGGCGCCATCCTCGCCCTGGGCGCGTTCTTCGGAATCGCCCCGGTCGTGACCGGCTTCAGCACCATGCTGGAAGGCGGCGTCAACTGGCTCGTCGCCAACAACCTGCTGCCGCTCGCGAGCATCCTCGTCGAGCCCGGCAAGGTGCTGTTCCTGAACAACGCCATCAACCACGGCGTGTTCACCCCGATCGGCGTGCAGCAGGTTGCTGAATCCGGCAAGTCGCTGCTCTTCCTGATCGAGGCGAACCCCGGCCCCGGCCTCGGCCTGCTCCTCGCGTTCTCGTTCTTCGGAGTCGGACTGGCCAGGGCCAGTGCACCCGGCGCGATCATCATCCAGTTCCTCGGTGGTATCCACGAGATCTACTTCCCCTACGTCCTGATGAAGCCGATCCTCATCCTCGCCACCATCGGCGGCGGCATGACCGGTGTTGCGATCAACGTCGCGTTCCACACCGGACTCCGCGCCCCCGCCTCGCCCGGCAGCATCTTCGCCGTGCTCCTCCAGACCGCACCGGACAGCTACGTCGGCGTCGTCCTCTCGGTCATCGGCTCTGCAGCCGTGTCGTTCCTGATCGCCTCCGTGATCCTCCGTGCCAGCCGCAAGCGCGACATCGCCGCCGGCCTCGACAACGACCTCACCGAGGCCGTCGCCAAGACCGAGGCCCTGAAGGGCAAGTCCTCCAGCGTCCTGGGCAACCTCGCCGCCGCGGGCACCACGGATGCCGCCACCGCGGCCGCCGCAGGCCACCAGCTGAAGAACATCGTCTTCGCCTGCGACGCCGGCATGGGATCGAGCGCCATGGGCGCCTCCGTCCTGCGCAACAAGATCAAGAAGGCAGGCATCGACGGCATCACGGTGACCAACCAGGCCATCGCGAACCTCGACGGCACCGCCGACCTGGTCATCACCCACCAGGACCTCACCGCGAGGGCCCAGCAGAAGTCGCCGGCATCCGTGCACGTTTCGGTGTCGAACTTCATGAACAGCCCGAAGTACGACGAGGTCGTCGAATTGCTCCAGAGCAAGGCGGACTCAGAGGCCACACTGTGACCGATCAGATCCTCGAGCCCGGCAACGTGGTGTCTGCGGGAACGGCCACCACGAAGAACGACGCCATCAAGGAGGCCGGCGCCCTGCTGGTCGCCGCGGGTGCAGTGACCCAGGCGTACGTCGATTCGATGTTCGACAGGGAGGCGAGCGTGTCGACCTATATGGGCAACTTCCTCGCCATCCCGCACGGCACGAACGAGGCGAAGGAGTCGATCCTTCATTCGGCGCTCTCCCTCGTTCGCTATGACACGCCCATCGACTGGGACGGCAACCCGGTCCGGTTCGCGGTCGGGATCGCGGGGCTCAACAACGAGCACCTCGCGATCCTTTCGAAGATCGCCATCGTCTTCTCGGACGAGGACGAAGTACAGAAACTGATCGATGCAGGAAATGCAGGAGAGATTTACGCTCTCCTCGAGGAGGTCAACGCAGAATGAAAGCAATTCACTTCGGTGCAGGCAATATCGGTCGCGGTTTCGTCGGCCTCCTGCTTCACGACGCCGGATACGAGGTGGTCTTCGCCGATGTGAATGCTTCCCTGATCGACGCCCTCAAGGCCGCGACGAGCTACTCGGTGCACGAGGCGGGGGAGGAGTCGACCACTCGCGTGGTCGACAACTTCCGCGCCATCAACAGCGCGACCGACGAGGCCGCACTGATCCAGGAG
The DNA here is from genome assembly GCF_035019865.1 of Cryobacterium sp. 10I5. Taxonomy (NCBI): domain Bacteria; kingdom Bacillati; phylum Actinomycetota; class Actinomycetes; order Micrococcales; family Microbacteriaceae; genus Cryobacterium; species Cryobacterium sp. 10I5. Next base: position 18,599 of record NZ_JASJVI010000017.1, on the reverse strand, counting down.
ATCGCGACCGCCGACATCGTCACGACCGCCGTCGGCCCGACCGTGCTGCGCTTCGTGGCCCCGGTCATCGCCGCCGGACTCGCGGCCCGCGACGCATCGCTGCCCCCGCTCGCCGTGATGGCGTGCGAGAACGCGATCAACGCGACGGACGTGCTCGCGGAACAGGTCTGGCTCCACGTGGCTGAGGGGGATCGTGCGGCCATCGCTGCGCGCGTCGCCTTCGCCAATACAGCCGTCGACCGGATCGTTCCCGGGCAGGCGGAGGGCAGCGGCATCGACGTCACCGTCGAGGCCTTCTACGAGTGGGTCATCGAGCGCGGCGCCTTCAACGGCGCCGTGCCCGTGATCCCCGGCGCGACCTTCGTCGACAACCTCGCGCCCTACATCGAGCGCAAGCTGTTCACGGTCAACACGGGCCATGCCACGGTCGCCTACCTCGGCTCCGTTGCCGGCGTCACAAAGATCTCGGATGCCCTCCTGGTGCCCGAGGTGCTTGACGGCGCCCGGCGCGTCCTGGAGGAGACCAGTGCCCTCCTGGTGGCCAAGCACGGCCTCGATGTGGATGCCCAGCGCGCCTACCGCGAGAAGATCCTGGTTCGGTTCAAGAACCCGGCCCTTCCCGACACCGTGCAGCGCGTCGGACGCCAGCCGCTCCGCAAGCTCAGCAGGCACGAGCGGTTCATCGGCCCCGCCGCGGAGATCGCCGAACGCGGCACCCGCCCGACGGCACTGCTCGAGGCGGTCGGCGCAGCCCTCCGCTTCGACGTGGCCGATGACGAGCAAAGCGTCGAACTGCAGTCGAAGCTCCGCGGCCTCGACGCGGAGGCCTTCGTGACGGAGGTCTGCGGGCTGGATGCGACGCATCCGCTGTTCTCGGACGTGGTCACCGTCGTCGCGGGCGTGCAGCGCACGCTCTAGGTCGACCGCGGCCGAAAAAAAGCACAATCGGCTCCACAAGCACAAAACAGGACAATTCCGCACTGAAACGGGCGGCGGCAGCAGCAATTGCCAAGGGATTATAGGGAAGAATTGCCAAGAGGCAACTTCATACCATAGAGTAAATCCTTGGTGTCTGATGCCGTCGCCTGCGGCGTGTCTAGAGCACCACATCCCCGCACGACCAGCAATCAATACCTAGTGATAGTGAGTTATGGCCAAAAAAGACGGTGTCATCGAAATCGAGGGCGCAGTAGTCGAAGCTCTTCCCAATGCGATGTTTCGCGTTGAGTTGACGAACGGCCACAAAGTTCTTGCCCACATTTCGGGCAAGATGCGTCAGCACTACATCCGCATCCTTCCTGAGGACCGCGTGATCGTGGAGCTGAGCCCTTACGATCTGACTCGCGGCCGGATCGTCTACCGCTACAAGTAAAAAGTTGCTGTAAGTAACGGCCCGCGGCATTCCGCGGGTACGAAGACAGCGAATACAAGGACACACCATGAAGGTCAAGCCCAGCGTCAAAAAGATCTGTGACAAGTGCAAGGTCATCCGCCGTAACGGCAACGTGATGGTCATCTGCGAGAACCCGCGTCACAAGCAGCGTCAGGGTTAGCCGGTGTGAGTTTGTCATCCGACAGGCTCACCCTGGTGAACGATTCAACTGAATACAGAAAATAGCAGTGCCAGGAACCCCGCGAGGGGGGACACCATCGGTTGGAGGCCGATGAACGGGCACTGCTACAGACCTCCACTCATATACAGGAGAAGCCATAATGGCACGTCTAGCCGGCGTTGATATTCCCCGCGATAAGCGCGTGGAAGTTGCACTGACTTACATCTTTGGTGTTGGCCGCACGAGGGCACTCAAGACCCTCGCCGACACTGAAATCGATGGAAACATCCGAGTCAAGGACCTGACCGACGACCAGCTCGTCGCCCTCCGGGACTACATCGAAGGAACCTTCAAGGTTGAGGGTGACCTCCGCCGTGAGGTTGCCGCCGACATCCGCCGCAAGGTCGAGATCGGCAGCTACGAGGGAATCCGCCACCGCAAGGGCCTGCCCGTCCGCGGCCAGCGCACCAAGACCAACGCTCGCACCCGCAAGGGCCCGAAGCGCACCGTAGCCGGCAAGAAGAAGGCGCGCTAGGCCTCGGCCTGGCCCGTCTCGCCTTTAGGATTCAGGAGAAATTCATGGCAGCACCCAAGTCGGCCGTACGGAAGCCGCGCAAGAAAGAAAAGAAGAACGTCGCCGTGGGCCAGGCCCACATCAAGAGCACGTTCAACAACACCATCGTCTCGATCACCGACACCACCGGTGCGGTCATCAGCTGGGCGTCCTCAGGTGGAGTTGGCTTCAAGGGTTCACGCAAGTCGACCCCGTTCGCCGCACAGCTGGCAGCCGAATCGGCCGCCCGCCAGGCGCAGGAGCACGGTATGAAGAAGGTTGACGTGTTCGTCAAGGGACCCGGCTCAGGCCGCGAAACCGCGATCCGCTCCCTTCAGGCCGCCGGCCTCGAGGTTGGCTCGATCAACGACGTCACGCCCCAGGCCCACAACGGTTGCCGTCCGCCGAAGCGTCGCCGCGTCTAAAGCACCCGCACTGGCCGGGTCCGTCCTCGTGACGGCACCGGCCGCCGCGGATCGCCGGGCCTGGACTGCTCCTCACGGAGGGGTCCAGGCCCCGCGCGATTCTTTTTTCTTTCACACTCAACACCTCGCCTCGCAAGTGTCATATAGCGGACACTTTGCCGAAAGGAATCAATAGTGCTTATCGCACAGCGCCCCACGCTCACCGAGGAGAACATCTCGGAGTTCCGGTCCCGGTTCATCATTGAGCCGCTCGAGCCTGGCTTCGGTTACACCCTCGGCAACTCCATGCGTCGCACCCTGCTCTCCTCGATCCCCGGAGCCGCTGTCACCAGCATCCGCATCGACGGCGTGCTCCACGAATTCAGCACGGTTCCCGGTGTCAAGGAAGACGTCACCGAGATCATCCTGAACATCAAGGGACTCGTCATCTCGAGCGAGCACGACGAGCCGATCACGGCGTACCTGCGCAAGCAGGGTGCCGGCCAGGTCACCGCCGCCGACATCTCGGCTCCGGCCGGCGTCGAGGTGCACAACCCCGAACTGGTCATCGCCACCCTGAACGACAAGGCCAAGTTCGAACTCGAACTGACCATCGAGCGTGGCCGCGGCTACGTGTCGGCCACCCAGAACCGCAACGAGTACTCCGAGGCCGGCCAGATTCCGGTTGACTCGATCTACTCGCCCGTGCTCAAGGTGACCTACCGTGTCGAGGCAACCCGTGCCGGTGAACGTACCGACTTCGACCGCCTCGTCGTCGACGTGGAGACCAAGTCGGCGATTTCGCCTCGCGACGCCATCGCATCCGCCGGTCGCACCCTGACCGAGCTGTTCGGTCTGGCCCGCGAGCTGAACACCGCCGCAGAGGGCATCGAAATCGGCCCCGCGCCGGTCGACGCCGTGCTGTCGACCGAACTGTCGATCCCGATCGAAGACCTCGATCTGTCGGTTCGTTCGTACAACTGCCTCAAGCGTGAAGGCATCAACAACGTCAGCGAACTGGTCGCCCTCTCGGAGACCCAGCTGATGAACATCCGCAACTTCGGACAGAAGTCGGTGGATGAGGTCAAGGACAAGCTCGTCGAGCTTGGCCTGTCACTGAAGGACTCGGTGCCCGGATTCGACGGCGCCCACTTCTACAGCGGCTACGACGAAGAAACCATCTAAAAGCAGTCTCCCGACTGACTTTTGACTTTTGATACTGGAGATTACTAATGCCCACGCCCACTAAGGGAGCACGCCTCGGTGGCGGCCCGGCACACGAGCGCCTCATGCTCGCCAACCTTGCCGCCTCGCTGTTCACCCACAAGTCGATCAAGACGACCGAAACGCGGGCCAAGCGCCTTCGTCCGGTCGCCGAGCGACTGATCACGTTCGCGAAGAAGGGCGACCTGCACGCCCGTCGTCGCGTTCTGGCCACCATCGGCGACAAGACCGTCGTGCACGAGCTCTTCACCGAGATCGCACCCCAGGTCGCCTTGCGCGAGGGCGGCTACACCCGCATCACGAAGCTCGGCTTCCGTAAGGGTGACAACGCCTCGATGGTCCAGATGGAACTCGTTCTCGAGCCCGTCACGCCGAAGGTCAAGTCCGCGAAGACGTCCGCCGCTGCAGCTGCTGCAGTCGCACCCGTCGTCGTCGAGGCCCCCGCCGAGACCGAGGCCGTCGTCGACGCCCCGGCCGAGGACGAGGCCGTTGCCGAAGCTCCCGTCGAGGAAGCCAAGTAACCCTCGCTTCACCTGCTCCACCCGGAAGGGCCCGACTTCGGTCGGGCCCTTCCTTTGTGTCTCCCCCTCGTGAGGCATAACTCCGGCACATTCTGCTGCGGGGCCGGATCGGCCGCGTGATTCCAGGGGTCCCGGCAGCCGGCCGGAATTTGCAGGAGTTATGCCCAGGGACGGAGGACGACGGGGTCCGGGCCGAGCCGGTAGGGGTCGCGGCCGTGCAGCGCATGCTGCGGGGCGAGCCAGTCCAGCGCCGATGCGACGCAGTCGGCGTAGATGCGCCCTCCGGTGGGGCCGGGGTGGATATTGTCCCCGGCCAGGACGTCGGTGTGCGGCGCGATCGCGTCGTGCCAGCCGGCGATGCCGACGAGGCGGTGCCGGGCCGCGAAACCGGCCAGGGCCTCATTCACGCCCGCCGTCCAGTCCCGGTCGGCGAAAGCCGTCACGAGCACGAGCTTCCGGTCGGGGCCGATCACGGACTCGATCGCGAGCAGCTCGTCCGCGGTGATCGGCCCATTGGTGCCGAGCCCCACGACGACAACCGGGCGGAGCGTACCCGCGCTCGCCTGGGCGGCGAGGATGTCGGGAGCGGCCCGCATCCCCCGGGACACCGCGGCGTCGATCAGGATCCCCGGGAACCGGTCCTCGAGCTCGGGGGCCGAGGCGAGCATCACGGAGTCGCCGACGGCCGAGATCAGGTCGCCCTCGGCGACCGGCGCCGGCGCCGCGGTCGGGTCGCTCTTCCGTTCCGCGTCCTCGCGCTTCCGGTCGGCCTGGGTGGCGTCGAGCAGCTGGCGGCCCCGGGTGATCTGCGCCTGCGTACTCGTCTCGGCGGGGGCTACGACGACGGCGGCCGTCGTGCCGCCGACGAGGATGAGGCCGAGCATCGCGGCGACGCCGACGACCCCGAGCCGGGACCACGACTCGGTCGCGAAAGCCGAGAGGGCACGGATGCTGCCGCGCACGCCCCTGCGCCGCACCGGTTGCTCGAGCCACCGGTAGGAAGCCGCGGCCACGAGGACGGCGACGGCGACGGCGAGCAGCTCCACCCCGATGCCCGCGGCGGGCCAGGCGACACCGGCGAGCACGAAGACCGGCCAGTGCCAGAGATAGATGCCGTACGACCGCTCGCCGAGCCAGCGGAGCACGGGGGTGTCGAGCCAACGGCCGAACCGGTCGCCGCGCACGGCCGCCCAGATCACGGCGCAGGACAGCAGGCTGATGGCGGCGAGGCCACCCCGGTAGGCGAGGGGACCGGCAGCGGGCAGCCAGGCCGCCGCGGCGCCGATGCCGACGAGCGCCGCGAGGCCGAGCCAGGGCCGCAGCCGGGCGGGGGAGACGAGCCGGTCGGCGAAGCGGGTGAAGCCCGCCGGGCCGGTGCGGGCGACGGCGGCGCTCGCGGTTCCGGTCGAGGTGCCGGTCGGCGCGCCCAGGCCGTTCGGGCGCCGCAGCAGGAGCGCGAGGGCCGCACCGGCGAAGAGTCCGAAGCTGTGCGTGTCCGAGCCGTAGTAGACCCGGGTCGGGTCCGCGCCCGGCTGGAACAGGAACCCCATCCATACCAGCGAGCCGAGGCCGAGGGCGCACACGAGCACGAGCCGGAAGCGGGAGGACCGCACGAGCATCAGGGCGAGCAGCGCAAACGGCCAGACCAGGTAGAACTGCTCCTCGACGGCGAGGGACCAGAGGTTCCGGAACAGCTCCGGGCTCGTCGCGGAGAAGTAGCTCGCCGAGCCCGCGATCGACACCCAGTTGTAGCCGAACGTCGCCGCGCCGAGCACCTGCCAGCCGAGGCCGACGAGCACGTCGCCGCCGAGCATCCACGCGACAGTGCAGCAGATCAACACGAGGGGAACGAGGGGCGGAACGAGCCTGCGTACCCGGCGCCCCCAGAAACGGCGCAACGAGATCCGGCGGGACCGGGCGTATTCGTCCACGAGGAGACCGGTGATCAGGAACCCGCTGATCACGAAGAACACGTCGACGCCGACAAAGCCGCCGGGCAGCGCCTGTGGGAAGAAATGGAAGACAAGCACGACGCTCACGGCGATGCCGCGCAGGCCGTCGAGGCCGGAAAGCCGCTGCGCGGCCCGGGGTTCAGAGTCCGGGCGCAGAGATACGGGGGTGCGGTAACTGGGTTTCATAATGGTGAGCGGAGCCGGTCCGGGTTCAACGATACCCGGCCCGGCACTTACACTTACGTCCGTGAATCTTCCTGCCGCCCCCGTTGTCTCCCCGCTCCCGGAGAACACCCGGATCAGGCTGGACATCGCCTACGACGGCACCGATTTTTCGGGTTGGGCGATTCAACCGGAGCTCCGAACCGTGCAGGGCCAGATCGAGGCAGGGCTCGCCGCGATCCTGCAGAGCTACCCCCCATACCCGTCCCTCATCGTCGCCGGGCGAACGGATGCGGGGGTGCACGCCCTCGGCCAGGTCGCGCACTTCGACCTCACCCCCGACCAGGTCGCGAGCCTGCTCCGACGGGGAAGGGGACGGACCCCCGCGACCCTCGCGGTGATGGTGCAGCGGAGGCTCGGCGGGATCCTGGTGACCCAGCCGGAGATCGTGATCAAGGCATCCGCCGTCGCACCCCCCGGATTCGACGCGCGATTCTCGGCGAACTGGCGACGCTACGAGTACCGGATCGCCGACTCCGTACTCGGGCACAACCCGCAGGACCGGCTGCGCACGACCTGGCACGGCTTCGCGCTCGACCTCGAGCCGATGCAGGTGGCCGCGGCGTCCCTGCTCGGGTTGCACGACTTCGCGACGTATTGCAAACCCCGCCCGGGTGCCACGACGATCCGCACCCTGCAGGAGTTCAGCTGGCGGCGGGACCCGGACGGTGTGCTCGTCGCCACGGTGCAGGCGGACGCCTTCTGCCACAGCATGGTGCGTGCACTCGTCGGGGCGTGTGTCGCGGTCGGGGAGGGACGGCTCGCGGGGGAACGGCTTGCGACGCTGCGGATCAACCGGGCCCGCACGAGCGAGTTCAAGGTCATGCCGCCGCAGGGTCTCACCCTGCTCAAGGTCGACTATCCCGCCGACGACCAGCTCGCGGCCCGCGCCCTCGAGACCCGCGCCCGGCGCGCCCTCGACGAGGACGAAGAGTAGCGCAACGCGAAGCCGAATCGCGCCGCCGAATTGCGCCGGGGCTCCCGGCGGACTAGCATTGACCTCTGGTGTCTGTGCGTTGCAGCCAGGCACGCGAACGTGAGCCCTCCATCGATCGTGTTCCCCGTCGGGGAACACACCCGGAGCGGGATTCACGAACACCTCCGTTCGAACAAGAAAGCAGCACAACAGTGACGCGCACTTATACTCCCAAAGCAAGCGAAGTCCAGCACGACTGGGTCGTCATCGACGCCACAGACATCGTGCTCGGTCGTCTTGCCAGCCACGCCGCCGTTCTCCTCCGGGGGAAGCACAAGGCAACGTTCTCTCCCCACATGGACATGGGAGACTTCGTCATCATCGTCAACGCCGAGAAGATTGCTCTCACCGGCAAGAAGCTCGAACTGAAGATCGCATACCGCCACTCCGGTTACCCGGGCGGCATTTCCGCCCAGAACTACTCGGAGATGCTCGAGAAGCACCCGACGCGTGCGGTTGAGAAAGCGATTCGCGGCATGCTGCCGAAGAACTCGCTCGGTCGCGCCCAGCTCGCGAAGCTCAAGGTCTACGCCGGCCCGGAGCACCCGCACGCTGCGCAGCAGCCCAAGCCGTACACCCTCTCCCAGGTCGCTCAGTAGCGCCGGCCACCAGACTTCTCGACTCTAAGAAAAAAGGATTCACACCATCGTGGCGAAGATCGCAGATCAGATTGACCAGGCTCCGGAGAGCTACTCCACCGAGACCCCGGCCGAAATCGTAACCAAGGCGCCCCGCGCCGTCCTCAACGTTCCCGGCGCAGCCGTGGGTCGTCGCAAGCAGGCCATCGCCCGCGTGCGCATCGTTCCCGGCTCCGGCACCATCACGGTGAACGGTCGCGAGTTCGGGGACTACTTCCCGAACAAGCTTCACCAGCAGCTCATCAACGACCCGTTCAAGGTCCTCGACCTGATCGGCAGCTACGACGTCATCGCACGCATCACCGGCGGTGGCCCCTCCGGCCAGGCCGGCGCCCTGCGTCTCGGCATCGCGCGTTCGCTCAACCAGATCGACGAAGAGAACAACCGCGCCATCCTCAAGAAGGCCGGCTTCCTCAACCGTGACGCTCGCGTCAAGGAGCGCAAGAAGGCCGGACTCAAGAAGGCCCGTAAGGCGCCTCAGTTCTCGAAGCGCTAGTCAGATAGTCGGCGCCGACATGCCTCGACTTTTCGGCACCGACGGTGTTCGGGGCCTGGCCAACCGTGATCTCACGGCTGGCCTGGCCCTGGGCCTCGCCCAGGCGAGTGCCGCCGTGCTGACCCAGGGACGCCGCGCTGAATCGCGACGCGCCGAGGGCCGCCGTCCGGTCGCCGTCCTCGCGCGTGATCCGCGCATTTCCGGCGAATTCCTCGCCTCGGCAGTGGCCGCAGGCCTCGCCAGTTCCGGCGTCGACGTCCTTGACGCCGGCGTCATCCCCACGCCGGCCGCGGCATTCCTGATCGCGGATATCGGCGCGGACTTCGGCGTGATGATCTCCGCCTCGCACAACCCCGCCCCCGACAACGGCATCAAGATCTTTGCCTTCGGTGGCACCAAACTTCCCGACGACGTCGAGGATCGCATCGAGGCCCACCTCGACCACGACAAGCTCACGCCGATCGCCGGCGACGTCGGCCGGATCTCCCGCTTCGCGGACGCAGAAGACCGTTACGTCGTGCACCTTCTCGGCACTCTCCCGCACCGCCTCGACGGTATCCACGTCGTCCTCGACTGCGCCAACGGCGCAGCCGCCGGCGTGTCCCCTCAGGTCTTCACGGATGCCGGCGCGCGCCTGACCGTCATCGGCGCCAACCCCAACGGACTCAACATCAACGACGGGGTCGGCTCGACCCACCTCGACAACCTCGCGAAGGCCGTCCTCGAGCACGGTGCCGACGTCGGTATCGCGCACGACGGAGACGCCGACCGCTGCCTCGCCGTGGACCGGAACGGCAATGTCGTCGACGGCGACCAGATCATGGCGATCCTCGCCGTCTCGATGGCCGAGCGGGGCGTGCTCAAGGACCGCACGCTCGTGGCCACCGTGATGAGCAACCTCGGCCTCCGCCGCGCCATGGCGGCCAATGACATCCGCATGATCGAGACCAAGGTCGGCGACCGCTACGTGCTCGAAGAGCTCAACGCGCACGGCCTGTCCCTCGGCGGGGAACAGTCCGGACACGTCATCATGACCGACTTCGCGACCACCGGTGACGGAATCCTCACCGGACTCCACCTCGTGGCCGAGATGGCCCGCACCGGCAAGCCGCTCCACGAACTCGCCGCCGTGATGACGGTGTTCCCGCAGATCCTCGTGAACGTTCGCGGCGTCGATCACCACGCGCTGAAGTCCGACGAGGTCATCGCCGCCGCCGTCCGCGCGGCCGAAGCCGAACTCGGCGACACCGGCCGGGTGCTGCTGCGTCCGTCTGGCACGGAGCCCATGGTGCGCGTCATGGTCGAGGCGGCCGATCAGGCCACTGCCGACCGGCTCGCGCACTCGCTCGCGGACGTCGTGCGCGAGCGCCTCGCCCTCGACTCCCTCTAGGATCCGGGCCCGCTCGCAGCGAACGAGCGGTAGAGGATGCCGCGTTCGACGAGCGTCCAGGTCGTGGAGACCGTGAGGTAAAGCGTCGCGGCCAGCGGAACAATGCTCGCGAAGGCGACCGTCAGGAACGGGAGCCAGCTGAGGACAGCGGCGAGCCGTGACTCCGTCGGCCGGGCTGTCGGCACGACCGGCGGCGCGGATGTCCTGGCCAGGCGCCGCGAGAATCCAGCGGCCAGGGCGATGACGGCCAGGAGCGCTGCGAACAGCAGAAGGCCCGGCCACACCGGCGCGGCACCCAGGAACGTGAGGAACGACGTGCCAAGCGGCACGCCGCCCAGTTCCTGCGCGAGCAGCGGGTTCGGCTGCCCGTTGATGCTGGCGAGGACGAAGAGCGCGTACACGGTCGACACGACCGGCGCCTGCAGGAGCGTCGGCAGGCATCCGGCCAGGGGTGACGCCTTCTCGGCCGCGTAGAGTTCTGCGGTCTTGCGGGTGAGGAGTTCGGGGTTGGCCCGGTACCGGTGTTGCAGCTCCCGGAGTTTCGGCGCGAGGCGCCGGCGGACGAACTCGGCGCGCACCTGCGCGCGGCCGACCGGTACGAGAACCGCCCGCAACAGGAGCGTGACGAGGACGATCACGAGGGCGGTGCTGCTCGCGCCGGTAACGGGTGCGAGCGCGGAGGACAAGGCGGTGAGCGCCGCAGAGGCGGCTTGGAGCAGGGCTGCGACGGGCGCAACGGAATAGAAGTCCACGGAGGATATCCCAACGGTCGGAGGAAGAATGGTCGCGTCTGCGGTCGCGCGACCTTGCCCTGCGTTGGAGCTGCCGGCTGGGGACTAGGCGACCGCGGGCGGCCGACCCGGTGCGCGCGGGCGTGGACGCCCGGCGGTGTTGGGATGACTCGGTGCGGCGCGTTCGCTGAGCACCTCGCGGTGTCGGTGCGAGCGACGGCCGACCGTGATCTCAAGGGCGTCTGCGGCCGTGAGCCGGCACTGGACCCCGATCGCGAGCGCGACGCCGAGTACCGCGACTCCGGCGAGGAACATGATCCCCGGTTCGGTCGGCACGAGGATGAGCGTGAGCAGCGGGCCGGCCAGGTACAGCACCAGCGCGGTGTACACGGCTCTCACGATCACGCCTCCAGTCGGGTCGGCCAGAACGATTGGTGAGTCGACTCTACGCCGCGAGGTGAACCAATTCGACGGAGATTTTCGGTTCTGAACCGGTTTACCCGGTCTCCCACGTATCGAAAACCCAAAAACTCCGTCGAATCGGTCAGGGCAGCGGGCGGATGCCGCGCGGGGCTCAGAGCTTCCGGAGCAGCACCTTCGACACAGTGTGGTTCTCGTCCTTGCGGAGCACCAGGGTGGCCCGGGAGCGCGTCGGCAGGATGTTCTGCACGAGGTTGGGCTCGTTGATCTCGTCCCAGATCCGGCGGGCCTCACGGCGGGCCTCGTCCTCGGTCATCGTCGCGTAGCGGTGGAAGTAGGACTTCGGGTTGCTGAACGCGCCGCGTTGCAGGCGCAGGAACCGGTCGACGTACCAGCGGGCGATGTCCTGGGTGCGCGCATCCACGTACACGGTGAAGTCGAACAGGTCGCTGACCGTGAGCCCGTGCCCCGTGGTCGGCGGTGCGAGCACGTTGAGGCCTTCGACGATGAGGACGTCCGGCTGGCGCACCACGATCTGCGCGTCGGGCACGATGTCGTAGTTCAGGTGCGAATAGAACGGTGCCCGCACCTCGGCGGCGCCGCCCTTGACGGCGGACACGAAGCGGAGCAGGGACCGCCGGTCGTACGACTCTGGAAATCCCTTGCGGGCCATCAGTCCGCGCCGGGCCAGTTCGGCGTTCGGGAACAGGAACCCGTCTGTCGTCACGAGTTCGACCCGGGGGGTGTCCTCCCAGCGGGCGAGCAGTTCCCGGAGCAGCCGGGCGATGGTCGACTTGCCGACGGCGACGGACCCGGCGACGCCGATCACGAACGGGGTACGGCGGGCGCGTTCGCCGAGGAAGTCGCTCGTCGCCCGGTGCAGCTGGCTCGCTCCGGCGGCATAGAGATTGAGCAGGCGGCTGACGGGCAGGTAGACATCGGTCACCTCACCGAGGTCGAGCGGCTCGCCGAGGCCGCGCAGCTGCACGATCTCGGTCTCACGGAGGGGGAGCTGGGTGGTGGGTGCAAGGGCCGCCCAGTCCGCTCGATCCAGCTCGACGAACGGTGTGGTGTGGCCGTTGTTCCAGAGGCTCGCGGCTGGATCGGACATTCCACACAGCTTAGTCGGACTAAAATCGGGGCTATGTGCGGAATCGTGGGTTATGTCGGGGAAGATAAAAGCGTCGAGGTCCTGATGAGGGGGTTGCGGAGACTGGAATACCGCGGTTACGACTCAGCGGGGATCGCCGTCATCGACGATGGCGGCGTGTTGAACACCAGGAAACGGGCCGGAAAGCTCGCCGTCCTGGCCGGCGACCTCGAGGCCAATCCGATCAACAATGGGCGTACCGGCATCGGCCACACCCGCTGGGCTACCCACGGCGGACCGACCGACGCGAATGCGCACCCGCATCTCGGCGACAACGGCAAGCTCGCCCTTATCCACAACGGAATTATCGAAAACTTCTCGGTCCTCAAGGAGGAGCTCCTCTCCGAGGGCTTCACCTTCGAGAGCGAGACCGACACCGAGGTCGCCGCTGTGCTCCTCGGCCGCGAATACCAGCGCCTCGGCGACCTGAGCGCCGCGTTCCTGAGCGTCGTCGGCCGCCTGGACGGCGCATTCACCCTCCTCGCGGTACACCAGGACCAGCCCGGCGTCGTCGTCGGCGCCCGTCGCAACTCCCCTCTCGTGATCGGCCTCGGCGACGGCGAGAACTTCCTCGGCTCCGACGTCGCCGCGTTCGTCGAGTTCACCCGCCGTGCCGTCGCCGTCGGCCAGGACCAGATCGTCACGATCACCCCGGAGGTCGTCACCATCACCGACTTCGAGGGCAACCCCGTCGAGTTCGAGGAATTCGACATCGCCTGGGACGCCTCCGCCGCTGAAAAGGGCGGTTGGTCGAGCTTCATGGCCAAGGAAGTCTCCGAGCAGCCCGACGCCGTCGCCAACACCCTGCTCGGCCGCATCCACGAGGGCCAGGCCGTCGTGCCCGAGCTCGAGGCCTTCGGAGACGACGTGCTCGCGAGCATCCGCCGGATCGTCATCGTCGCCTGCGGCACCGCCGCGAACGCCGGCTACGTCGCCAAGTACGCGATCGAGAAGTGGACCAGGGTCCCCGTCGACGTCGAGCTCAGCCACGAGTTCCGCTACCGCGACCCGGTGCTCAACCCGGAGACCCTGATCATCTCGATCAGCCAGTCCGGCGAGACCATGGACACCCTGATGGCGGTCAAGTTCGCCAGGGAGTCCGGCGCCAAGGCCATCTCGATCTGCAACACCCAGGGTGCGACCATTCCCCGCGAGTCGGACGCCGTGATCTACACGCACGCCGGCCCCGAGGTCGCCGTGGCCTCGACGAAGGGCTTCACCGCCCAGATCGCCGCCCTCTACCTCTTCGCCCTGCACCTCGCCCGGGTACGCGGCAGCATCACCGAAGCGGATGCCGCGGCCGAGGTCGTCGAGCTCCAGGCCATTCCCGCGAAGATCGCGACCACCCTGCTCCAGGAGAGCGCCGTGCACGAGCTCGCCGCCTGGATGTCGGACACCCGTGCCGTGCTCTTCCTCGGTCGCCACGTCGGTTTCCCGATCGCACTCGAGGGCGCGCTCAAGCTCAAGGAACTCGCGTACATCCACGCAGAAGGCTTCGCGGCCGGCGAACTCAAGCACGGCCCGATCGCGCTGATCGAGCCGGGCCAGCCCGTCTTCGTCGTCGTGCCGAGCCCCCGCGGTTCCGCTCACCTGCACCCCAAGGTGGTCTCGAACATCCAGGAGATCCGCGCCCGCGGCGCCCGCATCATCGCGATCGCCGAAGAGGGTGACGTGGCCGTGCTGCCGTTCGCGGACACCGTCCTGCGGATCCCGCTCGCCTCGCCGCTCTTCGAGCCGTTCCTCGCGGTCGTCCCGATGCAGATCTTCGCGATGGAGCTCGCAACGGTCAAGGGCCTCGACGTCGACCAGCCCCGCAACCTCGCGAAGTCGGTCACGGTCGAATAGACACGGGCGAAACGGGAACGGGCAGGCGGGCACGGGAGTGATTCGCGGCATCGGCGTCGACATCGTCGACCTCGACCGGTTCGACCGGCAGGTGCTGCGCACCCCGGGTCTCGTTCCCCGGCTCTTCGCGGCCGGGGAACGTGGCCTGCCCACCCACTCCCTTGCAGCGCGATTCGCGGCCAAGGAAGCACTGATCAAGGCGCTCGGCGACAGTGCGGGCACGAGCTGGCAGGAGATGGAAGTCGTGAACGACGAGCACGGCAACCCCGGATTCCGGCTCAGCGGGGTCATGGCCGAGGTGCTGCGCGTGCGCGGAGTCGACTCCGTGCACCTCACCATGACCCACGATGCGGGCGTCGCCTGCGCCTTCGTGGTGCTCGAGGGTGCGTCGTGAGCGAGTTCCGCGAGGCCGTCATCGACCTCGGTGCGGTGGCCGCGAACGTCGTCCACCTGCGCGCGGCGATCGGTACCCCGCACTTCATGGCCGTCGTCAAGGCCAACGCCTACGGCCACGGAGCGGTTCCCATCGCCCGCACGGCCCTCGCCGCCGGGGCAGACTGGCTCGGCGTCGCCGACCTCACCGAAGCGCACGCGCTCCGCGACGCCGGCATCGAGGCCCCGCTCCTGGCCTGGCTGCACGGGCCAGACACCGATTTCGCCCCCGCCATCGCAGCGGACATCGACCTGGGCATCTCGTCCGCCCGCCAGCTGAGCACCGTTGCGGATGCCGCCGGCCGGCTCGGCCGCGTCGCGAACGTCCACCTGAAACTCGACACCGGCCTCAGCCGCAACGGTCTGAACGGGCCGGACTGGGCCGAGGTTTTCGCGCTCGCCGCCGGCTTCGAACGAGACGGTCTCGTGCACGTCCGCGGCATCTTCAGCCACCTCTCCAACGCCTCCCCGGTGGCGGACGACGAGGCCGTCGCCCGCTTCACAATCGGCCTCAACCTGGCCGCAGCGGCAGGGCTGACCCCGGAGCTCGCCCACCTCGCGTCGACCGCGGCCGCGCTGCGCCTGCCCGCCGCCCGGTTCTCGATGGTGCGGATCGGCATCGGGCTCTACGGACTGTCCCCCTTCGACGACGCGAGCCCGCGGGAGCTCGGCCTCGCACCGGCGATGACCCTCCGCGCGAGCGTCGCCGCCGTGCGCCGGGTGCCCGCGGGAGCCGGCGTGTCCTACGACTACCTGTGGCGTGCCCCTGAGGACGGCAACCTCGCCCTCGTGCCCCTCGGCTACGCGGACGGCGTGCCCCGCTCCGCCTCCGGCTCCGCCCGGGTGAACATCAACGGCCGCGGCTACCCGATCGTCGGCCGCATCGCGATGGACCAGTTCGTCGTGAGCGTCGGCCAGGACCGTGTCGACGTCGGGGACGAGGTCGTGCTCTTCGGCGACCCCGACGTGCGTGGGGGAGGGCCGGAGCCGGTGCCGAGCGCGGCCGACTGGGCGGATGCCGCCGGCACGATCAACTACGAGATCGTCACCCGGATCGGGCACCGCGTTCCGCGCAGCTACCGGGCTGTCCTCAGCGAGAGCGGGGAGCCCGCGCGATGAACCGCCGGGTGATCCCCGACGCCGCCGCGATGCACTCTTGGGGCGTCCGCGTCGCCGCTGGGCTGCGCTCGGGCGACCTGCTCGTTCTGACCGGTCCGCTCGGCGCGGGCAAGACCACCTTCACCCGCGGCCTCGGCGTCGGACTCGGGGTACGCGGCGCGGTGACCAGCCCGACCTTCGTGCTCGCCCGCACACACCCGAGTCTCGTCGGCGGCCCGCCGCTCGTGCACGTCGACGCCTACCGGCTGCACGGCGCGATGGAACTCGACGACCTCGACATCGACTTCGAACACTCGGTCGTCGTGGTCGAATGGGGTCGCGGCCTGCTCGACGGCGTCGCCGAATCCTGGCTCGACATCGAGATCGAGCGGCCGACGGGCGCACTGCAGACCGGGCCGGCGGGCGCAGCCGGCTCCGCCCGGGCATCCGCCGCCCCCGGCCTGGACCTCGACGTCGACCTCGACGAACCGCGCACCGTCACCATCACCGGATTCGGCCCCCGCTGGGCCGGGTTCGAGAGCGCGTGGCTCGGGGAATAGGCTGAACGGGTGCTTCTCGCCATCGATACCTCCGCCGGAACCAGCGTCGCGGTCGTCGACGGGGACCGCGGCGTGCTCGCGGACATCGACACCGCAGACACGATGCGCCACGCCGAGGTGATCGGCACCCTCATCGCCGAGTGTCTCGACCGGGCGAACGTCCGGGTCACCGACCTCACCGGCGTCGTCGGCGGCATGGGCCCCGGCCCCTTCACCGGCCTCCGCGTCGGCATCGCCGCCGCCCGCGTCTTCGCGCTCGGCGCCGGCCTGCCCTTCCACCCGGTGATCAGCCACGACGCCATCGCCCTGGGCCGCTACCGGGCCGGCCACACCGGCGGCCTCGTCGTCGTGACCGACGCCCGCCGGCGCGAAGTCAACTGGTCCGCATACAGCGGGGCGGATGCCGCGGGCCTGCCCGTGCGCCTCGCCGCGCCCGGGGTCGCGAAGCCGGCCGTGCTGCTCGAGCCCGACTGGGCCTACGCCGACCTCGCCCGTGCGGACGCCGTGACCGTGCCCGCCGCCGACCTCGGCCGGGTCGCCGAACTGCTGCTCAAAAACGACCGGGCCTTCGCGACAGACGCCGCCTTCTACCTGCGCTCGCCCGACGTCACCCTGCCCAACGGCCCGAAACGGGTGAGCTGAGTGACCTGGCAGCTCCGCCGCGCCCACGCCGGCGACCTCGACGGCATCATGGCCCTCGAGACCCGCCTCTTCGAGAACGACGCCTGGTCCGCCGAGGGCATGCTCCGCGACGTGACCGACCCGGACTGCTACTACCTCGTCGCGGTCCCGCCTGACCAGCCCGACCGCATCGAGGCCTACGCCGGGCTGCTCGCCCCGCGCGGCGCCCTCGAGGGCGACATTCAGACCATCGCCGTCACCGAGACGGCCCGCCGCAAGGGGCTCGGCGGCACCCTCGTGCAGAGCCTCATCACCGAGGCCCGCAAACGCGGCATCCGCGAGGTGTTCCTCGAGGTCCGCGCCGACAACCCCGGCGCCCAGCGGGTCTACCTCCGGCTCGGCTTCGAGGAGATCGGCGTGCGCCGCGGCTACTACCAGCCCGACAACGTCGATGCGCTCGTGATGCGCCTAGCGGTCCCGCCCGCGGAGGCGGCGCTCGCCGCGCCCGACCCGGTGCTGTCCCAGACCGACCCGACGGATGCCGCGGAGGCGACCGAATGAACCGCGACAACCCCCTGGTGCTCGGCATCGAAACCTCGTGCGACGAAACCGGCATCGGGATCGTGCGCGGAAGCCGGCTGCTCTCCAACACGATCGCCTCATCGATGGACGAGCACGCCCGCTACGGCGGCGTCGTACCCGAGGTCGCGGCCCGCGCCCATCTCGAGGAGCTCGTCCCGATGATCCGCGCAGCGACCGAGGACGCGGGCATCCGCCTCGAGGACGTCGACGCGATCGCCGTCACCTACGGCCCCGGCCTGTCCGGAGCACTCATGGTCGGCGTCGGCGCCGCGAAGGCCCTCGCGATCGCCCTCGGAAAGCCGATCTACGCGGTCAACCACCTCGTCGGCCATGTCGGCGCCGACGTTCTCCAGACCGGCACCGAACCGGGAACGGAGCCCCTCGAATACCCGACGATCGCCCTCCTCGTCTCCGGGGGGCACACTTCGCTCCTCCTCGTGCGCGACCTCGTCTCCGACGTGGAACTGCTCGGCGAGACCATCGACGACGCGGCGGGGGAGGCCTTCGACAAGGTCGCCCGCATCCTCGGCCTGCCCTACCCCGGCGGCCCGCAGATCGACAGGGTGGCGCTCGGCGGCGACCCGGGATACATCCGCTTCCCGCGCGGCCTCAGTCACCACAAGGACATGGAGCACCACCGCTACGACTTCTCCTTCTCCGGACTGAAGACCTCGGTCGCCCGCTGGGTCGAACAGACCCGCGACGCGGGGGAGATCGTGCCGCTCGCGGACGTCGCGGCGAGCTTCCGGGAGGCCGTCATCGACATCCTGCTCACCAAAGCCGTCGCCGCATGCACCGACCTCGGCGTGCCGCGCCTGCTCCTCGGCGGCGGGGTGATCGCGAACGCGCGGCTCCGTGAACTCGCCGTCCAACGAACGGATGCCGCCGGCATCGCGCTGCGCATCCCGCCGCTCGACCTGTGCACCGACAACGGCGCCATGATCGCCGCACTCGGCGCCCAGCTGATCATGGCGGGACACGAGCCGTCGACCCTCGACTTCGGCGCGGATTCGACACTTCCCGCCTCGGTCATCCAGGGCTGAAACTTCCGTCCCACCTCGCCTTCCTGTGCATCCGCGATACGCTGGCGGGAACAGACATGGCGCGTCATGCACGTTGACACCCGTTCGATCGGGGTGCCACTATGGCACCGCCAGCTGATCGAAGCCCAAAGGAGCCGTAAGTCATGACCGACCCGAACCAGCCCCCGGTAACCCCGCCCCCGGTGAAC
>NZ_JASJVI010000016.1:0-48579 GCF_035019865.1 Cryobacterium sp. 10I5 | reverse complement strand
CCGCCTCGGCGACGCGCTCGTCGCTCTTCAGCGTCCCGGTTTCGGTGAAGGCGGCGAGTTGGGCGGCGAGCTCCGCCGCCGACCGCGGCGGGTCCTGCACTCCCACCAGTTCGCCGGCCTTCGCCCATTCGCGCACGTACCCGTCGGCGCCGCCCGGGATGCCGCCGCCCCAGAGCTTGTGCGACTCGAGGAAGGCATCCGTGAAGACGATGTGCACCCAGGAGAGCAGTTCGGGGTCCCCGGCGGCGTAGGGTCGCGAGACTCCCGCCGCATCGAGGTAGGTGCCCGTCACCCGGTCGTGGAAGCGGCCGACCCGCGTCGATTCCTCGGTCGCGACGGTCGTGTCGGCGAAGGTCACGGTCACGAGCCACTGGATCGTCCCGGAGAGGCGCCCGAGCGGATCCTCCTTGTATCGCGACCAGTCGTGCACCCCGGCCATCGCGCCCGGGTGCAGGGTCTGCATCAACAACGCGCGGATCCCGGCGACCATCGTCGCCATCCCGCCGTGCACCGCCCACGCGGCCGATTCGGGCCCGAAGAATCCGGCGTCGTCGCCGCGTTCCATCTTCTCCACCCACGAGGGCCGTCCCTCGGAGTTTCCGGACAGCGTCGAGAGAAGATGCGATCGCCAGCTGTCCGTGAACCTGCCCATACCCGAGGTTAACCGGTGGCCGCTGGGCATCCGCCCCGAACAGCACGACCGGCGGAATCTGATGCGCGTGCCCGGCTCTAGACTCACGACCATGCCGGTGCCCCGATTCCTGTTCGCCGATCAGCTCGGACCGCATTTCGACGACGGCGGACCGATCGTCCTGGTCGAGGCCGTCGGGGTCCTGGGCCGCAGGCCGTACCACCGGGCGAAGGCGCACCTGATCCTCAGCGCGTTGCGGCACCGGGCGCGGGAACTCGGCGATCGGGTGGAATTCCTGCGCACGGAGCACTATCGCGACGTGCTCTCCGGCCGTCCGCTCGAGGTGATCGATCCCACCAGCTGGGGGGCGCGGGCGCTCGTGGCCGAACTCGGCGCCGACGTGCTGCCCAGCCGGGGTTTCGTCACGAGCGAGGCCGACTTCGCGGACTGGGCGGCGGGCCGACCGGCCTCCCGCCTGGTACTCGAGCAGTTCTACCGTTCGGTGCGCGCCCGGACCGGCGTCCTGATGCGCGGACCAGACCCCGAGGGCGGCCGGTTCAACTTCGACCACGACAACCGCCGCCCGCCACCCCGTGGGGCCGTCGGTCTCGGCCTGCCCGACCCGTGGACCCCGGTCGAAGACGACATCGACGCCGAGGTGCGCCGCGACCTCGACCGGCTGCAGGCAGATGGCCGGATCACCCTGATCGGCCGCGACGGGCCGCGACGCTTCGCCGCGACCCGGGCCGAAGCCCTGGCCGCCCTTGACGACTTCATCGAGACCCGCCTGAACGACTTCGGCCCCTTCGAGGACGCGTCGCTGCGCGGAGACGATGCAATGGCGCACTCCCGGTTGAGCGTTCCGCTGAACCTGGGGCTGTTGCACCCGCGCGAGGTGATCGATGCGGTCGTCGCCGCCCACGCGAGCGGAGCGGCGCCGCTGCAGAGCGTCGAGGCCGTCGTCCGCCAGCTGATGGGCTGGCGGGACTGGGTGTGGCACCTCTACTGGCACCTCGGCCCCGACTATGTCGGCAGCAGCAACTTCCTGGGCGCCCACGAGCCATTGCCCAGGTCGTTCCGTGAGCTCGACGGCTCCGGCGTGCGCGCCGCCTGCGTCAGCCACGTGCTGAACGCCGTCGCCGACACCGGCTGGGCCCACCACATCCAGCGCCTGATGATCCTGGGCAACCAGGCCCTCCAGCGCGGCTATCACCCGGGCGAGCTGAACGACTGGTTCATCGCAGCGTTCGTGGACGGCACACCGTGGGTGATGCCGGCCAACGTCGTCGGGATGTCCCAGCATGCCGACGGCGGCATCGTCGCGACCAAGCCATACACGTCGGGCGGCGCATACATCTCGACGATGAGCGATTTCTGCGGCGGCTGCCCGTTCAACCCGAAGAAACGACTCGGCGAGGATGCCTGCCCATTCACGGCCGGCTACTGGGCCTTCCTCGACCGGGTCGAGCCGCGCATCCGCGGCAACCACCGGATGAGCCAGCCGCTGGCCGGACTGCGCCGTCTCGCCGACCGTGAGGCCGTGGTCGCGCAGGAGCGCTCTCGCACGGTGTGGTGAGGTCCCGGTTCCTGTCGAGGCGTTAGGTTCGGGGAGAGGGCGCTCGTGACCGGGGCGCGAGACGGAGGAAACCGGGATGAAGATCGAGAACGTCGAACTGCGCCGGGTGCGCCTGCCGCTCGTCAGCCCGTTCCGCACCTCCTTCGGCTCCGTGTCCGAGCGGGAGGCGCTCCTCGTGCACGTGACCACTGCGGATGCCGAGGGCTGGGCCGAGTGCGCCGCAGAGGCCGAACCCCTCTACAGTTCCGAGTTCCTCGACGGCTGCGAACTCGTGATCCGCGACCACCTGACCCCGCGGCTCGCCGCCGCCGGCAACGGCCTCACCGCTGAGCGGGTCGAGCCGGCGCTCGCCGCGGTCAAGGGGCACCGGATGTCCAAGGCCGCCCTCGAGACCGCGATCCTCGACGCCCAGCTCCGCGCCT
This sequence comes from Cryobacterium sp. 10I5, assembly GCF_035019865.1. NCBI lineage: Bacteria > Bacillati > Actinomycetota > Actinomycetes > Micrococcales > Microbacteriaceae > Cryobacterium > Cryobacterium sp. 10I5. The sequence goes on along the minus strand of NZ_JASJVI010000016.1, from coordinate 45,950 downwards.
CCGGAGTCTCGTTCGGGGGCTACCTCGGAGCGGTGAACGACCTCGTCCCCGCGGGCGTCTCGGTCGGAATCATGGACTCGATCGACCGGCTCCTCGCCGCCGTCGAGGGATACCTCGATGAGGGCTACCTCCGGATCAAGCTCAAGATCGAGCCGGGCTGGGACCTCGGCCCCGTGCGCGCCGTGCGCGAGCGCTTCGGGCCGGACGTGCTGCTGCAGGTCGACGCGAACACCGCGTACACCCTCGCCGACGCCCGCCACCTCGCCCGCCTCGACCCCTTCGACCTGCTCCTGATCGAACAGCCGCTCCCAGAGGACGACATGCTCGGGCACGCCGCCCTCGCCAAGCTCATCCGGACCCCGGTCTGCCTCGACGAATCGATCGAGTCCGCGAGGGACGCCGCCGCCGCGATCACCCTCGGAGCGTGCAGCATCATCAACGTCAAGCCCTCCCGGGTCGGCGGGTACCTCGAGGCCAGGCGGATCCACGACGTCGCGGCCGCCCACGGTGTTCCGGTGTGGTGCGGTGGCATGCTCGAGACCGGCATCGGCCGGGCGGCGAACGTCGCGCTCGCCGGGCTGCCCGACTTCGTGCTGCCGGGGGACACCTCCGCCTCGAGCCGCTATTACGCCCAGGACCTGACGAAGCCGTTCGTGCTCGAGGACGGCCATCTCCGGGTTCCGACCGGTCCGGGCATCGGCGTGGAGGTGCTGCCCGACGTGCTGCACGACCTCACGGTGTCGAGGTCGGACATCCGGTTCTGATCCGGCCGGCACGAGAAGTCCTCGACCTGCGCGGTCAGGCGGAGTAGCGTGAAATCGGTGGCGGGTTCCTGCCCCAGAAGACGGAGTCGCCATGTCGTCGCTCTCGAACTACGGGCAGGTGATCGCGGCCACCACTGTGGCGCTCCAGTCGATGCTCGCCGGGTCGCCCTTCGGCCTGAACGTGACGGCGCGCAGCCTCGACGCCGCACGCACCGGGGTCACCGGGTCGTCGATCAACCTCTTCCTCTACAGCGACAGCCTGATCAGCTATCGCGAGGCGAGCGCACAGCACGGGCCCAGCCGGGTCATCGCGGAGCTGCGCTACCTCGTGAGCGCCTTCGCGGCCGATATCGAGGACACCGACGCGGCGAGCCACCGCGACTTCGGCACCGCCCAGGCCGCGATCGAGCGGCACCCGGTACTCACGGTTCCCGTGACGTCGAGTGAGAAACTCCAGGTCTGGCTCACCCCCTCGCCGCTCACGACCGAGGTGCTCACCTCGCTCTGGCAGGCATCCGCCGCCCCCCTGCGCGTCTCGTTCGCAGTGATGGCATCATTCACCCTCGACACGACGGAACGGGTCACGAAGCTCGGAACGATCCGCGACGTCGTGAAGCTCGCGGGCGCCGGGGCGATCGCCGTGTTCAGCGGCACGGATGCCGGTGCGAAGGCGGCTGCTGCGGCGTCCGCTGCGAGCGAGCTCGGCAAGGCCCTCGTCACCGTCGGGCTGGAAAGCGTCGTCGCGTCGTCCCCCGAGGAGACCGATGCGACGCTCGACCGGCTGTTCGAGCGGGTGAAAGACGTGGGCGCTGTACTCCTGGTCGACGCCGCCGATGCCGTCTTCGGAGTGCGCCCCGAGGAACTCGACCCCGACGACCCGTACGCCGCGATCGACGTGGGAGCCGTGCTCGACCGGCTCGGGAACGCCCCGAGCGTCGTGATCATCGCGCTCACGGGCGTCTCCGGCGACGAGCTCGCAGATCGCGCCCGGGTCGAGGTGCGGTTCCCCGCCAGCTGACGCCCCGCATACGCTGGAGGAATGCCCTCGTTCCGGATCACCATGACCATCGGCAGCCTGCAACCCGGGGTCGCCCCCGACTCGGTCCTGCCGGCTGCTGCGGCCGCGGCGGCCGAGCTCACGACCGTCGAGGCGTCCGACCTCGCCGTCGTGGCGGGTTCGGCGCGCGCGACCGTGCGCTTCACCGCGGACGATGTGGCCTCAGCGGTCCGGATCGGCGCCCACACCCTCGCGGGCACCCGCATCCGTGCCGGAGTGATCACGTGGCAAGTCACCGAGCGCGTCCACGGCCGCTGGCTGCTCGTCCACTGATCCCGTCCGTCAGATCAGGGCGCGGAGCGCGTCCTCCACGCTGACGCCCAGGCGGGTGGCCCGCTCGCTCAGGCGGGCGTGCTGTTCGGCAGAGAGCACGAGGGAGACCTCGTGCACGGCCGGGTCGGCGGCGTCGGCGGCGTCGTCGAACGAGAACAGCTCCGGATGCGCCGCACGGGCGGGCGGAGCGGCGACGGCCCGGCGCACGGCCGGTTTCTGCTCTCGCGAGGCGGCACCGGCAGCCGGGACCGCCTGGGCCGCCGGAGCAGCCGGGGTGCCCGCGCGCACGAATCCGGGACCCTTCGGAATCGACCCGCCGCGCTGGTATGCCTCGGAGACAGCCCGCGCCCGGGCATCCGCCGCCTCATTGAGCGGGTGGTTCGCGTGCCCCTTGACCCATTCGAAGCGGTAGCGACGGCCGGCGAGAGCCGCGTCGATCTCCTGGAGCAGCTCGAGGTTCAGCACCGGCTTGCCGTCTGCCTTGCGCCAACCCTTGGCCTTCCAGCCGCGCATCCACTTGGTCACCGAGTTGATCACGTACTGGCTGTCGCACAGCACGAGCAGGTCCTCGTCGAGGTGCGCGGTCGCGCGGAACAGCTCGAGCACGGCCTTGAGTTCGCCCTGGTTGTTGGTGGCGTGCTTCCAGCCGCCGGCGTCCCAGCAGGAGTCGTCGACGTACCAGGCCCAGCCGGCCGGTCCCGGGTTGCCGAGGGCCGAACCGTCGGCGGCAGCGGTGATGGTCATGGTGGCCTCTCCTCGGGGAACGGTCGCGCGCCCCGGTGTTCTTTCCTATTTTCGCATCGACCGGGCGGGGCTAGCCGACGACGCAGTGCCCGGGCTCGACGGAGTCTGTGAGCGATGCCGCCTCGGCGGCGACGGGGGTGACCGACTCCATCGCGAGGGCGTAGCCGATGTTGGCAGTGACGGTCGACTTCGCAAAAACGACGCCGACGACTTTGCCGTCCTGGTTCAGGAGCGGACCGCCGGACTCGCCGTGCTGGATGTCCGCCGCGAGCGTGTAGATCGACCGGGAGGTCGGATTGTCGCCGTAGATGTCGCCGACGACGGCCGGCGCGACCGCGACGACCTCCGCGGGTCCCGTCTCGAACGGGCCGCCGTACGGGTAGCCGTCGCTCACGGCGAGGCTTCCCGTTGCGAGGTCGGCACCGAGGCCGAGGGGTACGGCATCGAGCCCGGGGACGGCGATGACGGCGAGGTCGCCCGCCGGGTCGAAGTAGACGACGGTTCCCGAGCGGGCCGTGCCGTCCGAGGATTCGACGACGGGTTCTGAGACGCCCGCGACGACGTGCGCATTGGTCAGAACCCGGTCCGGCGCGATCACGAAGCCACTCCCGGACTGGTTCTGACCGCAGGCGTACGCCGTCCCGACGATCTTGAGCACGGAATCCTGCGCGGCGAGCAGTTCCGCGCTCGTCGCCGTGACGAGGGGGACCGTGGGGACCGGCCCGTTGAAGGCCTCGATGACCCGCGGGATGCCCTCGGTGACGACCATCGCCCGGAGCTGGGCGAGGAAGCCCTTGACCGGATCGGGGGTGAGGGAGTCGATCGACCGCACGACCGTCGAGGAGGCGATCGCGGGCGACAGGACCGGTACCCCGAGGGACCCGATGCTGAACGCGAGCATCGACACGATGCTCGCCGCGACGACGACGGCGACGCCGGCGCCGAACACCCGGTCGACGACGAGCAGCCGCTTTCGGGCCGCCCGGGGACGGAGCACCCTGCCGAGGGTCCCGCCGATCGACAGGCCGCCGAGCAGGAGGACAGCTGCGGTCGCGAGGGTTGCCGCGGTGCGCCATTCCGCTGCGGGGACCCAGGCTCCGACGAGCGGAACGAGGAAGTAGGCGGCGATGCCGCCGGCGACGAGGCCGGCGATGCCGCTCAGGCTTCCGATCAGGCCGCTGCGGTAGCCGGAGACGACATAGCCCAGCAGGAGCACGACGAGGAGGACGTCCACGATGGTCGAAATGGGCATAGCTCCAAGACTACGGGGGGAGTTATGCACAGAGCCGTTCCTTGCGCGAGTTATGCACCGATCCCCAGCGAGCGCACCCGGGGTGGGAGCGCGCGGGAAGAGTGTCCGCATGAGACCGACCATCGTGAAGACCAGGGAAGCCCACGACTTCCTCGCCCTCGTGCCGCAGCTCGCCGGGTTCCAGCCCGAGCGCAGCGTGGTGCTCGTCGCCTTCCGTGGCAACCGCACCTGCGGCGCCCTGCGGTTCAACCTGCCGGAGCCCGACCTCGCACGCACGGTCCTCCGTCGTCTCGCGACGACCCTGATCGGCACGCTGTGCAAGATCGAGGGGGTGGATGCCGTCGTGCCCGTCCTCTACACCGACGAACGTTTCGCCGACGTTCCGGGCATACCCGGTGAGCGATTCGCCGAGATCCTGGGTCGCCGGGCCGAATTGTCCGGCTTCCTGGTGCGGGATTCCCTGTGCGTCGCCGCCGACGGCTGGGGTTCGTACCTCGACCCCGCCTGCCCGGCGAGCGGGCGGCCGCTGTCGGAGATCGCGGAGTCCCCGGTGAACCGCGACGTGCCGCCGGAGGCCCAGCGTGAGCTCGGGCGGCTCGTGAGCCGGGCCGACCTGCCCCAGGTCGACCTCGCGCTCCGGGAGCAGTGCGCCAGGCGGCTGGCCAGGTACGAGGACCTCGGATCCCAGGTGCCGGACGCACCCGACCTGCCCGAACTCGTGGCCATGGTCGGGGACATTCTCGACCCGGTGGCGACCACGGAGGCCGCGCTCACCCTCGACGCATCTGCACTCGGGGCCGAAGAGGCCGCAACCCTGCTGTTCCTGGTGAAAAGCCCGGCCCGGCGCGACCAGGTCATGCTGCAGATCGCGTTCGGGGAGGAGATCGGGCGGGTGACGCACGAACTGAACCAGCGCTATGCCGCCATCCAGCGCGAGACCGGCCGCAGCATGGACGACATCGTCGCCGAGGAGCAGGCCAGGTCAGGCGACAAGCGCGACCTCGCCCAGACCGGTGACCTCATGCTCGGATCCGTCTCCCGGCGCCCGGACCCCGAACGGATCGAACGCGGCATCACTCTCCTGAAGATGCTCGTCGCGGTCGCCCCGAAACGGGTGCGCCCCGCGCCGCTGTGCATGCTTGCCTGGCTGTCGTGGGCGCTCGGACGCAGTTCGGTTGCCGGGATCTTCATCGACCAGGCGCTGGCGATCGACCCGGGGTACGGCATGGCCAGGCTGCTGCTGACCGTCGTATCTGCCGGGCACCTGCCCGAGTGGGCGTTCGCCGTGCCGCAGTCCGACGCCGACTGAGAGAGCCGGGACGGTCATCCGTGCGACGGCTGGGCGCGACGCCACGCGACCTCGTCGCCGACCACGACGAGCAGTAAAACGGCGTTGGCCGCCCAGGCGAGCCCCAGGGCCGGGACGAGCGGCGAGGCCAGGGTGAGGAGCCCGAAGGCGAGGATGCCGAGGAAATGACCCGGCAGCCACCGGCCACCGGCGGCGCGGCGGAACAAGGCATTTCCCAGCACATAGACCGCCGATGACCCGCAGACGAGTCCGGCCGTCCAGAGGCTGCCCGCCTCGAGCGGGTCAGCCAGTACGAGGCCGTCGGCGACCGCAGCCAGGACGACGCCGAGCACCATCAGCGCGGGGACGTACGTGTATGCGGTTCGGGCGATCGGTCCGGGGTCGGCGGCGTTGACGATGTAGTCGCTGCCTCCGCGTTCGCTGTGGCTGAAGTAGAGCAGCCACAGCAGTACCGTTCCGAGGAATGACGACAGGAATGCGATGACGTTCGTCCAGTCGAGCGGTCCTGCGCTGAAGCTCGTCCCCGAGACGATGATCGACTCGCCGAGCACGATGATGAGGAAGAGGCTGACCCGCTCCGCCATGTGGCCGCCGGCTACATTCCAGGTCGTGATGTCCGAGCGTCCGAGAAAGGGCACCCAGTACAGCAGATACGGAGCCCCGTAGTCGACGAGCAGGGCCACCAACCAGACCCAGGGACGCACGGCGTCCGGCACGAGGGCGCCGGCGATCCAGAACGCCGCCGCGAACGCGTTCCAGAGTGAAATGCGCAGGAAGTTGAGCCCCAGTTCCGGACGCTGCCGGAAGAGCGCCAGCAAGGTGAACGCGCTGCGACCGACCTGCATCGCCGCGAGTGCGCAGGCGAACAGGAGGTCCTTGTCGCCGAAGGCGTCGGGAATGGCGCTCGCCATGAGCAGACCCAGCAGCATCATGACGATGAGCATTGCCCGCACCGGGCCGCGCTCGGGGTTGAGCCAGGTGAAGGCCCAGGTCGTGTAGATCCACACCCACCAGACGACGGCCGTGAGCACCAGGGTATGCAGGAACTCGTCAGGACCCGGATGCGCCAGCAGGAGGTGCGAGATCTGAGTGACGGCGAAGACGAAGACGAGGTCGAAGAACAGCTCGATGAACGTGACGCGGTGTTCGGCCCCCTCCGTGTCCGGTCGGAGGAGGTTGCGGGAAAAGCCGGGGCTCGCCATGCCGGTCAGGGTAGCGCGCACGCCCCACCAATTCGACGGAAACTGTGTCGAAAAACCACATGGTCTCCGTCGAATCGGGCGGGGCGAGGTGGGACTACAGGTACTTCGGGGCCTCCGCAAGCACGCCGTAGAGGATGTCGCCGATCTCGCGGAACTCGGACGGTCCGATGGTCAGCGGGGGAGCGAGCTGTACCACGGGGTCGCCGCGGTCGTCGGCGCGGCAGTACAGCCCGGCGGAGTAGAGCGCCTTGGACAGGTAGCCGCGCAGCAGGCGCTCGGATTCCTCGTCGCTGAACGTCTCCTTCGTGCCCTTGTCCTTGACGAGTTCGATCCCGAAGAAGTAGCCCTCGCCGCGCACGTCGCCCACGATCGGCAGCGCGAGCAGTTTTTCGAGCTCGGCACGGAAGATCGGCGAGTTCGTGCGCACGTTCTCATTGAGCCCTTCCTCCTCGAAGATGTCGAGGTTCGCGAGCGCGACCGCGGAGGAGACCGGGTGCCCGCCGAAGGTGTAGCCGTGGTAAAACGTCGTGTCGCCGTGCTTGAACGGTTCGTAGATGCGGTCGGAGACGATCGTCGCTCCGATCGGCGAGTAGCCGCTCGTCATGCCCTTCGCGCACGTGATCATGTCCGGCTCGATTCCGAAGGTCGTCGAGGCGAACATGTTCCCGATGCGGCCGAACGCCGTGATGACCTCGTCGGCGACGAGGAGCACGTCGTACTTGTCACAGATCTCGCGCACGCGCTTGAAGTAGCCGGGCGGCGGCGGGAAGCAGCCGCCGGAGTTCTGCACGGGCTCGAGGAAGACGGCCGCGACCGTCTCCGGCCCCTCGAACTGGATCATCTCTTCGATCCGGTTCGCCGCCCAGAGGCCGAACTTCTCGATGTCGTCGCCGAAGCCGGAGCCCATCTCGTCTGCCCGGTAGAAGTTCGTGTTGGGCACCCGGAGGCCTCCGGGGGTGACCGGTTCGAACATTTCCTTCATCGCGGGGATGCCCGTGATCGCGAGGGCCCCCTGCGGGGTGCCGTGATAGGCGACGTTGCGCGAGATCACCTTGTGCTTGGTCGGGCGACCCTGCAGCTTCCAGTAGTACTTGGCGAGCTTGAACGCGGTCTCGACGGCCTCGCCGCCACCGGTCGAATAGAAGACGCGGTTGAGGTCGCCGGGAGCGTATGACGCGAGCCGGTCGGCCAGTTCGATCGCGTTCGGGTGCGCGTACGACCAGATCGGGAAGAACGCGAGTTCCTCAGCCTGCTTGGCCGCTGCCTGGGCGAGCCGCTTGCGGCCGTGCCCGGCATTGACCGTGAAGAGGCCGCTCAGGCCGTCGATGTACTTCTTCCCGTTCGAATCCCAGATGTGATGCCCGAGGCCCTTCGTGATGATCGGCACGCCCGCGCCGGATTCCACAACGGACTGGCGGGAGAAATGCATCCAGAGGTGGTCCTTGGCCTTCTGCTGCATGGCAGCGTTCTCGGCCTCCGTGTAGACGGTGGGCCCGGCATCCTCCGGCGTCGCCTCGGGGGCCGCACCGGCTGCGTCGGCACTGACGACAGCGGGCGAAGCAGGAACGGACTCGAGCAAGGGTTCTGAGAGTGTCATTGTATTTACCGTGTTCCCCAGTTGTAGAACTGTTTGTGGAGTTTGAGATAGACGAATGTTTCGGTGGACCTGACCCCGTCGAGAGAGCGGATCTGGGTGTTGAGCAGTTCGAGCAGTTCATCGTCGTCTTCGCAGACGACCTCGGCGAGGATGTCGAACGAGCCTGCCGTGAGCACGACGTAGTCGACGGCCGGCATCGCGGCGAGCAGTTCCGCCAGTACCCGGGTGTCTCCCGAGGCACGGATGCCGATCATGGCCTGGCGGAAGAAACCGAGCTGCATCGGGTCGGTGACGGCAACGACCTGCATGACCCCGCCATCCGTGAGCTTCTGCACCCGCTGGCGCACGGCGGCCTCGCTGAGACCGACGGCCTTGCCGATCTCCGCGTACGACCGGCGCCCGTCGACCTGCAACTGCTCGATGATCTTCTTCGAGACGTCATCGAGGGGTACCGGCTTGCCCGGCGTGGTACGTCCGTTTGCGACCATCCAGCGATTATGCCAGCGAGACCCTGCCCCGGCAAGCGATTCCGCAGCTTTTTACGGCAAACGCTGCGGAATCCATATCTCGGACGGGTTTGACGGTGCGTTGCGCCTCCCCGCGCCGCAAGGCGGATCGGCGTACTCGGGATACGGTGAAGACCCTACGACGACGAAGGGAGTCCCATGGACCCAGAGTGGATGTTCGTGGCCGGCCGCTCCTTTGTCGCCGCGGTGCCCGCCGATGCACCGGACGGTCTCGTCAGCGCGCTTTCGAGCCTGGTCGACGACGCGGGTGTCTCGGCAGAGGGGCTCGTCGGACTCTTGCCGCTCGGCGGCACGGACGCGATCGAGTCCTTCGCTCTCGTGATCCGGGCAGCGGAGGATGAGTCCGCCGTGACCGTCGTCGTGCGCGGGCCGATCGTCGTCGACGTATTCTCGGTCGGCGGCTCGCGGCGCTTCGCCGACCAGGGCATCCGTCCCTGGAACCTCGCCGACTTTTCCGCCGTGACCGGAGTCGTGATCGGTTCCCCCGACTCGACGGCGCTCGCCGCAGTGCCCTCTGGAACGCGAACCGGGAACGAACGGGGCACGGTCGTCGGTCGCACGGTGCACTGGTCGCCCGCCGGCCCGCCTCCCGCCGCCGACGACACTGTGATCCGCAGGCCGGACGATACCGTGATCCGCAGGCCGGACGATACCGTGATCCGCCCCCTCGACGACACCATACTCACGACCGGCCGCCGGAACCGGGTCGCGACACCCGACGTCGACGGTGACGACGAGCGGGAGGCCGTGGCCCGCGACGACACCGACGACACCAACGCCGCAGCGAACGCGCCCGTGTTCCTTCCTGCGTTCGCCCGGTTCCGGCTGCCAGACGGCCGGGAGTTCCCGCTCGACCGTCCGTACCGGCTGGGTCGGCGCCCTGCGCCGCCGCGGATCCCCGGCGTACCGCTCATCACTCTCGTGGCGGTCGCCTCTCCCGGCTCCCTCGTGTCCGCGACCCACCTCGACATCCGGCAGGTGGCGGACGTCATCGTCGTCACCGACACCGGGTCCCGGAACGGCACCGTCGTGGTCTCCGCGGACGGTCGGCGGGAACGGCTCCGTCCCGGCGATTCCCGAACTGTGCCTCCGGGTACGAGAATAGACATCGGGGACGATAACATCATCGAGATCATCCCGGCGAGCGACACCGAGTCGGCTCCGTATTTCCCAGCACATCGTGGAAGGCACCACCCGTGACCCAGATTGGTCAAGGCTCAGGCGGATTCGAAGTCGCTTTCCCCTCGGTGAACAAGACGGTCTCCCTCGCGTGGGCCGCACTCACCGACACCGGGCATCGCCGCGAAGTCAATGAAGACAGCCTGATCTCCGTGCCGCCCATCTTCGCGGTCGCAGACGGCATGGGCGGGCATTCCGCGGGCGACGTCGCGAGCGCGGCCGTCGTGAACCGGCTCGCCGAGCTCGCCGGACGGGACTCGCCCCAGAACGCTGCCATCAACACGGCCCTCGGCCTCGCCGTCACCGACATGGCGTCCGGCGTCGGCGTGACCGACCTCGGCACAGGGACCACCGTGACGGGAGCCCTGCTTGCGATCGTGTCCGGCGCTCCGCACTGGGTCGTCTTCAACATCGGCGACTCCCGGGTCTACCTGCTCACGTCGGGTGTGCTCGAACAGATCACCGTCGACCATTCGGTCGTGCAGGAGCTCGTAGACGCCGGCCGGATCACCCGCGACGAAGCGGATGTCCACCCGCACGGCAATATCATCACCCGCGCCGTCGGGTTCCACGAGGCTCCGGTCCCCGACTACCGCGTCCTGCCCGTGAACCCGGGAATGCGTCTCCTGATCTGCTCTGACGGGTTGACCAAGGAACTCACCGCCTACGGCATCCGACATTTCCTGATCTCGAACCCGGACCCGGAAGACGCGGCGAAGGCACTCGTCGAGGCCGCGCTCGAGAACGGCGGCCGGGACAACGTCACGGTGATCGTCCTCGACGTCCTCGATATCGAGGACAGCGAAGAGACGTCGGGCGCCGGCGAGACGTCCACGCAGCAGGACGCAGACACCGGCCCGCTCGACGTCGTCCATCTCGACGCGCACTGAACTCGACACGCACCGAACTCGACACCCCCTGAGTTGGGGTATCGGCATCCCGGACACCCGCGGGGCAACTGCCTAAACTTAAGTGACGCCAGTCGTGATACCCGTTCGATGCGCGTTCACGGACCAGTTCAGGGACCATAGGCGAGAACCAGACGGGGAGGCCGCGATGCAGCGACGATTGCCGTCGACGCCCCCGAACCTGCCGGGATTCTCGTATCTGCGTGTCCTCGGCTCCGGCGGCTTCGCCGACGTGTTCCTCTACCAGCAGGATCTCCCGCGCCGCCAGGTGGCGGTCAAAGTCCTCCTCGCCGAGGTCGTCAACGACCAGGTCCGGCAGCTGTTCCAGGCCGAGGCCAACCTGATGGCGTCGCTGAGCTCGCACCCGTCGATCCTGACCGTGTTCCAGGCCGGCGTCTCGGCCGACGGACGCCCGTACCTCGTGATGGAACAGTGCTCTCCCGCGCTCAGCCGGCGCTACCGCACAGAGCCACTCGGCGTCCCTGAGGTGCTCAGGATCGGCATCACCATCGCGAACGCCGTCCAGGCCGCACACCAGGCCGGCATGCTGCACCGAGACCTCAAGCCGTCGAACATCCTCGTCACCCGGTACGGACACGCCGTCCTCGGCGACTTCGGCATCGCGGCGACGGTGAGCGACGCCCGGAACGTCGATGCGATCGGGCTGTCCATCCCCTGGTCCGCCCCGGAGGTCCTGCTCGACGAGGTCTCGGGCTCCGTCGCATCCGAGGTCTGGTCCCTCGGAGCCACGCTCTACTCCTTCCTCGCCGGTCATTCACCGTTCGAGATTCCCGGTGCCGAGAACAGCTCGGCCCAGCTCATCTCCCGGATCAACAAGGCACGGATCCCTGCGCTCGGCCGGATGGATGTCCCTGGCAGGCTCGAGCTCATCCTCCAGCGCTCGATGTCACGGCGTCCGGAGCTACGCCAGGGCAGCGTGCTCGAACTCATCCGGGAGCTGCAGTCCGTGGAGGCCGAACTGGGCCTGCTTCCCACCCGGCTCGAGGTCGCCGACGAGGACTGGGCCGGGGAGAACGGCGTCGACGACGATGACCGCACCCGCATCTCGGCCGTGAATTCGATCAATGCCTACCAGGAACCGCGGCGCCGTCGCGTTCAACAGGCTCAACGCGGGCGCCGCTCCGCTGCCGGCGCCCTTGCAGACACCTCCGGCGCGCGCAGCCCGGCCGGTTCCGACGGTTCCGCGGGTTCGGCGGCCACCGGGGGCGCCTCCCGGGGCGCGGGCACAGGCTCCGTGCCGGGGGTCTGGCGGCGTTCGGCGCTCGTCTGGGCGCTCGTCGCGGCATCCGTCGTCATCGTCGTTCTGGCCGTCGTGACGGCTTCGGCGCTCTCGCACCAGGCGGCGCCGGGGTTGCCGACCGTGAGCAACGTGTCAGGGGAAGTGCGGGACGGCATGGTGGTGTTCGCCTGGGCGGACCCGGGCATCACCCAGGGGGACAGCTACGTGATCACCCTGCGCACCGGCGAGAGCAGCATCCAGAAGGGTGCCGAATTCAGCGTCGACCCGCACGGACAGGCCAGGGTCTGCGCGAGCGTCGCGGTCAACCGCGACGGGCGCACCGGGGGCACGAGCGGCGAGAAGTGCGTCGACACCGGCGGATCAGTGACGGGAAGCGCACCCGGAGACGTGAGCAGCTTCGTGACCGGCGTCGGAGCCGCTTCGTGATCCGTCGGTGGGTCTCCCGCCAGCTCGCCTCGCACCGCTCGGCGTGGGCGACGATCCTCGGCGGGACGCTCGTCCTCGCCCTCGTCGTGACGACCGCCGTCGTGTCCGGCGGCTACACCGCCCAGCGGCTCGACCTCGGCGATGCGGCGGTCTGGGTGACGAATGAGACCCGCCAGGCCATCGGCCGGGCGAACACGGCGGTGATGGAACTCAACACCGTCGTGACGAGCGAGAGCTCCAACCTCGACGTGCTCCAGGCTGGCGCGACGGTCCTCGTTCTCGACACCGTCAACAGCTCCCTCGAGATCCTCGACCCGGCCACGGCGACGATCGTGAAGAGTGTCGCACTGCCGCCCCGGGCGCCTGCCGTGTTCCTCGCGGGAGCCCGCACCCTGATCGCCTCCAACGGCGAGGTCTGGGAGACCCCGACGAGCCGGCTCGCGAGCTTCGACGCAGCGGCCGCGCCGACGCTCTCCCTCGGCGCCGGCTCCGTCGTGAGCGTCGACGACACCGGTGCCCTGTTCTCGTTCACACCGGCGACCGGCACCCTGGCGCAGGCACCGTCCGGAAGCGGAACCGTCACCGCGAGCCAGACCCTCGCCGCCGGATCCCCGGGCGACGACTACCAGCTGACGAGCGTGCACGGCAGCTGGGCGCTGCTCAATGCGACCACCCGGCACCTGTTCCTCGACGGCCGCGATGTCGACCTGTCCGGGACGATCGTCGACGGCGCCGCCCCCGCCCTGCAGCAGCCGGGTATCACCGGCACCAGGGTGCTGATCGCCCACGAGCAGGGCCTCGTCGCCGTCCCCCTCTCCGGCGGCGCCCCGACCGTACTCGTCAGCGCCCGGAACGGCACCGCGGCGGCCCCGGACACCGCCGGGCCGTGCGCCTATGCGGCCTGGGCGGACGGCACGGCCTGGCGTGACTGCGGCAGCGCGGGGCCAGGCGGCTCGGCCTCCGGTGCCTCGGGAGGCTCCGGAGGAACGCAGTCCGGCACGACGTCGGCCCTCGCCGGGCTCGACGACAACGCCCGCCTGGCCTTCCGGCACAATGGCACCGGGCTCGTACTGAACGACGCGCACAACGGTTCGACCTGGGCGGTGCAGCGCGACAACCAGCTGATCGACAACTGGGCCGACCTGATCGACACGTCCCCGGACACCCAGCGCATCGAGACCACCGGCGACGACACTCCTCCGGTCTACGACAAGGTGCAGGCCCCGCCCGTCGCCGTCGACGACTCCTTCGGCGCCCGAGCGGGCCGGATCGTGACGCTCCCCGTTCTCCTCAACGACTCCGATCCGAACGGGGATGTGCTCGTGATCGAGTCGGTCACGCCGATCGACGCGGCCGACGGCCGGCTCGACCTCGTCGGCAACAACCAGCAGGTGCAGCTGACCCTCACGGAGGCGGCCACCGGCCAGATCCGGTTCGGCTACACGATCAACGACGGCCGCGGCGGGAGCGCATCCGCAACGGTCACCGTCACGCTCAAGGCGCCGGGGGAGAACTCCGCGCCCGTCCAGGTGCGCACCACCCACGCGACCGTGAGGGCGGGCGGCCGGGTGACCAGCCAGGTCCTCGGCGACTGGGTCGACCCCGACGGCGACCCGGTCTACCTCGCAGCGGCATCTGCCGCCGGCCCGGACCTGGTGAGCTTCACCCCGGCAGGCGCCGTCGTCTTCACGGATGCCGGCACGAACGCCGACGACAAACGGGTCGGCCTGAGCGTCTCCGACGGCCGCCTGACCGGCACCGGATCGCTCGCCGTCTCCGTGCGCGCGAGTGGAGCCGTGCCGATCGTGGCCGACTCCTTCGTTGTGCTCGCGACCGCGGGGGCCGAGGTTTCGGTGTCCCCGCTCGATCATGCCCGCGGCGGGTCGGCGCCGCTGCGGCTGTCGAGCGTCCCCGCCAAGCCGGACGTCACGATCACCCCGGACTTCGCCTCCGGTGCGTTCCGGTTCCTGAGCAGCACTCCGGGGGTCCACGAAATCGAGTACTCCGTCACGGACGGGCAGCTCACCGCGACCGGCAGGGTGCGCGTGGACGTCGCCCCCGCCGCCAACGCCAACAGCAGTCCCGTGACCGTGCCGCACACGGCCTTCATCCGCGGACAACAGGCCACCCTCGTCGACGTGCTCGCGACCGACTTCGACCCGGCGAACGGGGTGCTGCTGATCACCGGGACGATGAACGTGCCCGCATCGAGCGGCATGCGGATCGAGATTCTCGACCAGCGGATCCTCAGGGTCACGCTGACCCGCCCGCTGCCGGACGGCGGGCTCAGCTTCGGGTACCGGATCAGCAACGGACTCGCCGACACCGACGGCACCGTGACCGTCGTCGAAATCCCCGCACTCGGGCAGAAGCAGGCCCCGATCGCTGTCGCAGACACCGCGACCGTCCGCGTCGGCGACGCGATCGACATCCCGGTCCTCGCGAACGACGAACAACCGGACGGTGATTCGCTGACCCTGGATCCCGTTCTCGCCTCCGGCCTGCCCGCCGGCGCCGGCCTGCTCTTCGCCGCGGGCACCGTGCTGCGTTACCTCGCGCCGACCACCCCCGGCACGTACACCGCGGTGTACCGGGTGAACGCCCCCGACGGCCAGTACTCCAACGCCGAGGTGCGCATCTCGGTGCGCGAAGCAGATCCGAGCACCAACAACCCGCCCGTCCCGAAGACGGTGACCGCGCGGGTGCTCTCCGGCGGCACCGTCGAGGTGGCGATCCCGTTGACCGGGATCGATCCGGACGGCGACTCCGTCCAGCTCGTCGGCCTGGAGACCAACCCGGAGAAGGGCTCCGTCACGGCGGACGGGACGGACACGTTCCGGTACCAGGCCGGGGAGTACTCCGCAGGAACGGACACCTTCAGCTATGCCGTCGTCGACGCCCTCGGCGCCCGGGCGATCGGCACCGTGCGGATCGGGATCAGCCCGCGCCTCGACGGCGCCCGCAACCCGGTCGCAGCTCCCGACGACGTCGTCGTGCGCCCGGGAAGCACGGTCTCCGTGCACGTGCTCGCCAACGACTCGGACCCCGACGGCGGCAGGCTCACGATCAACGCCGTGGAACCGAGCGGCACCCCGGCCGACCTCGCGGCCGAGCACGGCACGGCCATGATCGCCGGGGACACCATCGCGGTCACCGCTCCGGCGACACCGGGCCGATTCGGATTCATCTACGAGATCAGCAACGAGCGTGGCGGCACCAGCTCGACCTTCCTCACCGTCGTCGTGCGCGCGGACGCCCCGCGTGCCCGGCCGGAGGCCGGCGACACCCACCTGACCCTCTCCGACGTGCTCGCCGGCGGCACCGTCGACGTCGACGTGCTCGCCAACGTGACCTTCGCCGACGGGCCGGCCCGCGGCCTCGCGCTGAGCGTCCCCGCGTCGTGGGCCGACTCCGCGCGGGTGACGGACGCCAAGCGCGTGCGGGTGACCGTGCACGCCACGAGCCAGATCATCCCGTTCCAGGTGGCGAACCCCGACGACGCGAACATCACCGCCCTCGCCTTCATCTGGGTGCCCGGGTACACCGACGCCCTGCCGCAACTGCGGAAGGGTGTCGCAGCGCTCACCGTGGCGAGCGGCGCGACCCTCACCATCCCGATCAACGACTACGTCGTCGCCGTCGGTGGAAAGCAGGTGCGCCTGACCGACAGGAGCCTCGTGCACGCCACCCGGTCCAACGGTGCAGACCTCGCCACCTCCGACACGAGCATCGCCTTCACGAGCGCAGACCAGTACTACGGTCCGGCCTCCGTGTCCTTCGTCGTCACCGACGGCACCGGAGCGGGAGACCCGGCGGGCCGCACGGCCACGATCGTGCTGCCGATCACGGTGACGCCGCAGGCCAACCAGCCGCCCGCCTTCGACGGCGCCGTACTCGACTTCGAACCCGGCCAGACCAAGGTCATCGACCTGTCCAAGCTGACGTCCTATCCGTACCCGAACGACCAGGCCTCCCTCGTGTACTCGGTGCTCGACCCGAAACCGGTCGGATTCGACTACTCCCTCGACGGCCAGCAGCTCACCCTGCACGCCAGGACGACGACGCTCCCGGCATCGGGCGCGCAGGGCGGCCACGGCTCCATCACGATCGGCGTCGCGGCCGGTGGCACGCCGGGCAGGGCCGGCCGCATCGACATGACCGTCGTCGCGTCCACCCGCCCGCTCGCCATCCCGGCGGCGGATGTCGCAATCGCCCCCCGCGGCCAGACGACCGTCGTCGACGTGCTCGCCAACGACGGCGCCGCCAACCCGTTCCCGCAGGTCCCGCTGCGGGTCGTCGCCGTGCGCGGACTCGGCGGCGCCGGTGTTCCCGCCGGGGTCAGGATCACCCCGAGCGCCGACAACAGCACCCTCAGCGTGCAGGTCGCCGCGAACGCCGCCGCAACGGACACCAACCTCGAGTACGAGGTCGCCGATGCGACGAACGACCCGGACCGCTACACCTGGGGCACCGTGCGGATCTCCGTGCAGGACCGGCCGGACCCGGTCACGAGCCTCTCCGTCACCGGCTTCGCGGATTCCCGCGTCGCGGTCGCCTTCAACCCCGGCGCCGCCAACAACTCCGCCGTCACCGGCTACGACATCACCCTCGTCAGTGCCGCGACCGGAGCCTTGATCAGCACCACGACCTGCCAGGCGACCGCGTGCACGGTCCCGACCGGCGGCAACGGCCGGGCCAACGCGGTCCGGGTGGCTGTCGCGGCGCGCAACGGCCTCGGCCTCGGTGCGTCGACCGCGCTCCCGGACACGGTGTGGTCCGATGTCGTCCCTGCGGCCCCCGGGAACCTCGCGGCCGCACCGCTTCCCGGCGGCCTCACGATCAGCTGGGCACCTGTGCCGAACGGCGCGGGTTCCCCGGTCGCAGACTACCTGGTCACCGTCAACGGCACGGCCCAGCCCGCCGTGAGCGCCACGGGTCCGGCCTGCGGGGCGACCCGGTGCTCGCTCACGGTGAACGGCCTCCCCAACGGCACCGACGTCCCGGTGAGCGTGAGCGCCCGGAACGAGTCATACCCCGCCCTCTCGGCCTGGACATCCGCCTCGACGCAGGGCACGCCCTTCGGGGCGCCGACGGCCGGCGCCGTCTCCGCGTCGGCCGGTGCCGCCGGCACCGTCCACGTCGCATGGGAGGCTTTCTCCGGCTCCGGCGACCCCATCGGCGGGTACTACGTGCAGCGCCTCACCAACGGAACGGTGCCAACGGGCAACCAGGCGTGCACGGTTTCGTCCCCTGCCCCCGGCACCGTCGTCGTCCCGCACACCGGCGCGAACGTCGCCGAGCTCAAGACCCTCGGAGCGGGCACCACAGGTGTCGACTTCACCGGGCTCACATCCGACACCGCCTCATACTCCTTCGTGGTCTGGGGATACAACCGGGCCGGCTGCACCAACAGCCAGGTCACCACGGTGCAGGTGCAGGCGACGCCCGGCGCAGTCACCGACCCGGGAGCCTCGATGGGGATGCACGACACGGCATACGACCTGCAGATCACGCCGGTGAGCCCGGGCGCCGGCATCACGAGCTACGAAGTCCGGGCAGTGGACCCCGCGACGGGGACCCCGGGCGCGAGCGCAGCCTTCACCGGGACCGCACTGCCGCGCCAACTGCTGAGCCCGACGGTCTTCGGGGTGCCGTTCAGGTATCAGGTGCGCGGGTGCGACACCGCGGCCACCTGGGGCACCTGCGGGGCGTGGTCGGCGACGATGACGGCACCTGCGGCATCCGTCAGTCTCGCCGTGACCGGCCTCGCCTACGACCCGGCGACCGGCGTGTTCGGCTGGACGAACGGCCCGGGCAACGGCAGCTACGCCACGGGCTACAGCTGCTCGGTGCCGACGGACCCGGGCGCCGCACCCGTGCAGGGCGGCCCCACCAGCTGCACCCTCGCCGCTCCCGCTGCGGCGGGCACGGCCCGACTCAGCGTCACGGTCGACCTCGGGCTCGGCGCGGGCAACCCCGTATACAACTACGACCGTTGAGACTGACACCGAGACTGTTCCGATGAAGACCCGAAAGACACCGAGATGACTATTCCAAGGACCGGACCGATGAACGCCCTGACGACCCCGACCGACCAGGCGGCGCCCGCGACAATGACGGCCGGGCAGGCCGAGCAGTTCGCCGAGGTCTTCGAACGGCTCGTCTCCGGGGTCGAACGGGTGCTGCTCGGCAAACACCACGTGATCAGGATGGCTTTCACCGCGCTGCTCAGCGGCGGCCACCTGTTGCTCGAAGACGTGCCAGGCACCGGCAAGACGAGCCTCGCCCGGGCGATCGCGCAGAGTGTCCAGGGCGCCAGCAACCGGATCCAGTTCACGCCTGACCTTCTCCCGGGGGACATCACCGGCGTCAGCATCTACGACCAGCGCAGCGGCGCCTTCGAATTCCACCGCGGACCGGTGTTCGCGAACATCGTCCTCGCCGACGAGATCAACCGCGCGAGCCCGAAGACCCAGGCGGCGCTGCTCGAGGTGATGGAGGAGGAACAGATCACCGCGGACGGGGTGACGCACCCCGTCGCCGAACCGTTCATGGTGATCGCCACGCAGAACCCCGTCGAGCAGGCGGGCACCTACCGGCTGCCGGAGGCCCAGCTCGACCGCTTCATCATGAAGGCGTCGATCGGCTATCCCGACCATGCCTCGACAATCCGGATCCTCGAGGGCGCCGGACGTCGCGCACACGCGGTCGTCATCCCGGCCGTCGTCTCCGCCGCGACGGTCGTCGAACTGGCCGCGCTCGCCCGGACGGTCCACGTCGACCCCTCGATCAACGACTACGTCTCCCGCCTGGTCGACGCGACGCGCACGAGTACCGCGGTTCGTCTCGGTGCGAGCGTGCGCGGGGCCCTCGCCCTCATCCGCACCGCGAAGACCCTCGCCGCGGCCAACGGGCGGCACTACGTCATTCCGGACGACCTGAAACAGCTCGCGGAGCCCGTCCTCGCGCACCGGCTCCTGCTCGATCCGGAGGCCGAATTCGACGGTGTCACACCCTCGAGCATCATCGCCCGCATCCTGATCGAGACCCCTCCGCCGGGGGACCGGCAGTCCGCGTGAGCGATCAGGGCGGCGCAGATTCGAACGGCCTCGGCGAGGACACCGCCGACGGCCGTCTCGCCGCGCTGCTCGTGCACTCGGTCCGTGCCGTCCGGGCGACCGTCGCACGGTCGGCGAGGACCTGGCGGCTCGCCACTGCCGTCGTCACGGTCCTCGGCTGGAGTGTGCTCGCATCCGCCGCCCTCGCCCTCGGGGCCGGCTACCTGCTCGGCTGGACCGAACTCGCGGTGCTCGGCTGGGCGGGACTCGCACTCGTGCTGGCCTCATTCGGTTTTCTCTTCGGGCGCAACGCGTACCAGATCCGGCTCAGGGTCCCGGTGGACCGGGTCGTCGTGGGGGAGAGAGTTCCCGGTGAACTGGTCGTGCTCAACCCGAGCGGCCGCCGGCTGCCGGGCGTCGGGGTCGAGGTTCCCGTCGGCCTCGGCCTCGCCGAGTTCGCGATGCCGGGGCTCGCCAGGGGCGCACGCTTCGAGGACGTCTTCATCGTCCCGACCCTGCGGCGCGGGATCATCCCGATCGGTCCGGTGCGGACGGTGCGCGCCGACCCGGTCGGTCTCGTACGTAGGGAACTCGTCTGGGCCGAACGGGTCGACCTCTTCGTGCACCCGCGCACCCTCCCGATTCCGAGTATGAGCACCGGGTTCATCCGGGACCTCGAGGGGCACCCCACCCGTGACCTCACCAACCTCGACATGTCGTTCCACGCCCTGCGCGAATACGTGCCGGGGGATGAACGACGCAGCATCCACTGGAAGAGCACGGCGAAGACCGGCCGCCTCATGGTGCGCCAGTACGAGGAGTCCCGGCGCAGTCACCTCCTGGTCGCGCTGAGCCTCGCCGCGGACGACTTCGCCGACGACGAGGAGTTCGAGCTCGCCGTGAGCGTTGCGGGTTCGCTCGGGGTACGGGCGATCCGCGACGCGCGCACGGTGTCCGTGTTCACGAGCGCCGGTGCACCCGGTGCCGGCCGCCCGGGCGCAGCCCGCGAAGGCGAGGGGCGGCACCGGCCGGGCCGTGGCGGCGCCAGGCGGCGCCCGGCGGCCGAACGGCTCAGCACCCTGACGAGCACGCGCCTGCTCGACGACCTCTGCCGGGTGGACCGCACCGCCGACGCGCTGCCCCTCGGCGCACTCGCGCAGTCCGCAGCGGATGCCGTCGCCGGCATTTCCGTCGCCTTCCTCGTGTACGGCTCCACCGTGAGCCTCGCCGAGCTGCGCGCAGCCGCCACCCACTTCCCCGGCGGGGTCGAAGTCGTGGCCGTCATCTGCGCGACAGAGTCCGTTCCGAGCCTCCGGCGGGTCGCCGACCTCACCGTGCTCACGATCGGCTTCCTCGAAGACCTGCAGCACAGCCTCGCCAGGGGGGTCGCCGCATGACCGGGAAAGCGGCACCCGGCCGGTCGCGCGCATCCGCCGCCTCCATCGCCGGCAATACGACCGCCCTGCTGCTCGCGACACTGGTCGCGGCCGTGCCGCTCTGGCCGGTCTATGCGAATCGCGAATTCGTGGTGCTCGTCGTCGTCGCCGCGGCGCTCGGTTCGGGCATTGCGATCCTCGGGACGGTGTTCCGCTGGCGGGCGTGGCTCGTCTCGCTCGTCACGGTCGCGGTGTATTTCCTCGTCGGCGTGCCGCTCGCAATCCCCGGAGAGGCGACGCAGGGCGTGGTGCCGAGCTTCGCCGGGCTCGGCGACCTCGCCGTGGCGACTGCGCTGAGCTGGAAAGAGCTCGTCACGATTGTGCTCCCGGTCGGGTCGTACCAGGCATTGCTGGTACCCGCCCTCATTCTCGTGCTGTCGAGCACCGTCGTCGGGCTCTCGATCGCCCTCCGGGCACGGATCGGCGAGCTCGGCGCCCTCGGACCGATCGCGCTCTACCTCGCCGGGATCGGTCTCGGGCCGACCGTGGGGTTCGCCCCGATCGAAACCGGTCTCGCTCTCTTCGTCGTGCTGCTGTTCTGGCTGCTCTGGCAGCGCGCGGCACGTCGGCGGGCCCTGCTCGGTCTTTCCGGCGCCCGGCAGTCCGCGCGGACCCGAGAGACGGGAGCGGCACGCCGGCTCAACGCGGCCCGCGGAGCGCTGTCCGCGGCGCTGATCACCGCGCTCGCGATCGGGGTCGGCACCGCGGCTGCCGTTGCCTTCCCGGTGCAGGTACCCCGGGACGTCGTCCGGGCGCGCGTGCAGCAGCCCTTCGACCCGAACGACTATCCGAGCCCGCTGAGCGAATTCCGCAGTTACCTGCAGCCGGGGCAGGCCGACTCCGTGATGCTGTCGGTGACCGGCCTACCGGACGGGGGACGGCTGCGGCTCGCCGCCCTCGATTCGTACAACGGAATCGTCTACTCCCTCGACGGTGCGGCGAACTCCTTCACCCGCCTGCCCGACCGGCTTGACCAGAGTGGGGTCGCCGGGGACCCGTCGTCGATCGCCGTGACCATCGACGGGTACGCGGGAGTCTGGGTCCCGGGGACCGGGCAGCTCGAACGCATCCGCTTCGCCGGGAAGACCGGCACGGCCAGGGCCGACGCGTTCTACTACAACGACGGAACGGGGACCGCCGCCGTTCTCGGGGGGCTCAACGCCGGCGACTCCTACACGGCCACCGCGGTCGTGCCACGGGCGCCCGGATCGCTCGCGACGCTCACGCCGGGCACGGCTGCGCTTCCCGCTCTCGAGGCCCTGCCCGACTCCGTCGAAGAGGCGCTTGCGGGATATGTTCGCGCGGGGGACCCGCCCGGCGTGCAATTGCAGGCCATGATCGACGGGTTGCGGGCGGACGGATATGTGAGTCACGGTATCGGTGTGGACGAGCCGGTGAGCCGGTCGGGCCACGGACTGGACCGGATCAGCCAACTGTTCACCGACGAGCCCATGCTCGGAGACGCCGAACAATACTCCGTCGCGGCCGCGCTGCTGGCGCGTCGGCTGGGTTTCCCGGCCAGGGTGGTCATGGGGTTCGCCCCGCAGCAACGCGGAGGCGCCGAAGACGGGGCGTCGCCGGTGGTGGTGCGTGGGGCCGATGTGTCCGCGTGGATCGAGGTCCAGACGGCGTCGGACGGCTGGGTGACGATCGACCCCACTCCCGCCGTGCGGGATGTGCCCGAGAAGCAGCCGGACCGGCCCCAGATCGTGTCGCGACCGCAGACCGTGGTTCCGCCGCTCGTTCCGAGCGTCACGGCACAGCGCGACCCCGCTACTCCGGAGAATGCCGTGGAAACGCCACCGGCCCCGCTCTCCCCGCTGATGGCGCTGCTCGTCACCGTGCTGACGATCACCGGCTGGACGCTTCTCGCCGCCCTGGTGGTCGCCGGCCCGTTCCTGGTCGTGATCCTCGCGAAGGCACGTCGGCGCAGGCTCCGCCGTGGCAGGGGCGGGGCGCTCGACCGGGTGCGCGGCGGCTGGCGAGAATTCGCGGACACCGCTGCGGACTTCGGCATCGATGTGCCCGTCGGAGCGACCCGACTCGAACTGGCCGAGGCGGTCGGCGGAGAGCCGCCCGTTGCGGCGGCGGTCGCGGTCGACCGGGCGGTTTTCGCGCCGGGGCGGCCGAGCGACGCCGTCGCAGACCAGATCTGGAGAATGGTCGGAGACCTGCGGTCCGCGCTTGCCGCCGGGCGCACCCGCAGGGACCGGCTCAGAGCCCTCATTTCGCTGCGGTCGTTCGCTCGCTACGCTGGGAGGGCATCCGTTCCACCTGCGAATCGGGGCACGCCGAGCGGGCACCGGGTTTCCCGCCCCGACCGGCCGAAGGAAGGAGCCGTTTCGTGAATTGCCTGATCTGCGGGGCGCCGCTGAGTGTCGGTGCCATGTTCTGCGGTGAGTGCGGCAGTTCGACGAAGGCCACCCCGAAGACGCGCAAGCGCCACGATCCGCGTCCGAACGACACCACGATCATCCAGCCGCTGCGACCCCGGCCGACCGTTGTCTCGATTCCGGTGAGCACCGCTGCGGCCGGCCCGGGATCCCCCGAGGAAGCTGGGCCGTCCGCCCCGCCGCGTGCCGTGACGTCGCCCGAAGCCGAAGCCGAGGCCGAGGCCGAGGTCGAATGGTCGTCACCGTTCGCACCCGGGCGTCGCCTCCACCCCGTGAACCCCGCGCCCCCGTCGCGTCAGGGCGCGCACGCCCACGGATCCCACGTCGCCCTCACCGGTGGCGACACCGCAACGGCAGGAAGCGCCTTCGTGCTGCAGTTCAGCACCGGGGAGGACCTCGAAGTGCGCGGCACCGGACTGATCGGACGCCGGCCGATGCCCCAGCCGAGCGAGCACTTCGACCGTCTGGTGCAGATCGTCGAT
Organism: Cryobacterium sp. 10I5; assembly: GCF_035019865.1. NCBI lineage: Bacteria > Bacillati > Actinomycetota > Actinomycetes > Micrococcales > Microbacteriaceae > Cryobacterium > Cryobacterium sp. 10I5. Next base: position 22,082 of record NZ_JASJVI010000016.1, on the reverse strand, counting down.
CCCGGGATGTCGGTGTCGAAGACCCACCTCGAGTTCGGCCAACACGACGGCGAACTCTGGGTCAACGACCGTTTCTCGGGCAACGGCACCGTCATCCGCCGCCCCGACGCGACGATGGTGCGCTGTGAGCCCGGCCGCCGCTACCTCGTGCCGCGCGGATCGCGTGTCGAGATCGGCGACCAGTACTTCCAGGTCAGCTGAGGATCTCGCGGGCAGGCGAGCGACATTCCGTCGGCCGGGTCGCCAGGAGGGCGATTCTCCTCACCAGCCAGACCGCCCCGCTCCCCGTGCACGGATGCGGTCGGTCGCCCGTGTGAGTGCTCTTCCGGTGTTCTTCTGGCCGGGTGACCGCCACCTTCCTTGCTGACGAACCGCTGTCGTTGCCCGCCTCGCCGACGGAACCCGCTCCCGCCGCGTTCCCGGTGATCGCCTCCCTTGCGCCCCTCGTGGCGGCCGGCGTGATCTGGTTCGTGACCGGTTCGCCGTTCGTGCTGTTGTTCGCCGTGCTCGGCCCCGTGATCGCCGTCGCGAGCATGGTCGACGGACGCCGGGCCGCCCGCCGTACCCGCCGCCGCGATGCCGCCGCGCACGCCGTTGCACTCGCCCAGCTGCGGACCGCGGTCAGCGAGCGGCAGTCCGAGGTGCGGCGGCGCCGCCGGCGGGAGACCCCGTCGGCGTCCCAACTTCTCGAAACGCCGGACCGGGCATCCCGCTGGAGGTCTCGGACCGCGGGGGGAATACCCGTAGTGCTGGGATCGGGCAGCGCGGCGAGCGGTATCCGTCTCGAGGGAACCGGCTCGGAGCGGGAGCTGCGGGCCTGGGCCGCCACACTCACCGATGCACCCATCACGGCGGATGCCTCCGGCGGCGTCGCCCTCGTCGGGCCCGCCGCCCTCGTGCGCGCGTTCGCCCGGGCGCTGCTCGTTCAGCTTGCCTTCACCCTGGCGCCCGACCGATTCGCCCTCGAACCGGTTGTTGCGGATCGGCCGGACGACGACTGGGCGTGGACAGGGGCTCTGCCGCACACGACCGGTGCGGGCGGCGTAGCGCACTCGGATCCCGTGACGGCCGCTGGGCCCGGTGACCGCAGAAGCACCGGGGAGGCAGCCCGGAAGGTTGTCCTGCTTCGGTTCACCGGCATCCCGGTTGCCGGCAACCACGCTCCCACCGTCGAACCGCCACCGGGACACCCGCGGGTGCCCTGGCTGCTGCTGGCCGCGGACCTTGTCGACGTGCCGCCCGGCTGCGCGACGGTCGTGCGTCTGCACAGTGCGACCCGGGCCGAGGTGCTCTTCCTGGCAGAATCCGAGCACCCGGAAAGCCCAGGGAACCCTGCGGATCATGGGTCTCTACGGGGGTCGGGCCAGCTCCCGGACTTTCGGCCGGAGTTCGTCACGAGGGAACAGGCGCTCGGCTTCGCCCGGCTGCTCCGAGAGCGTGCTGCGACGGCGGGGCTTCTCGGCGGGCATCGTGCATTACCCTCGCGGGTGACGCGCGCCGACCTGGCCGTGCTCGCCCGGCATCCGCTCGCCGCGGTGCGGGAAGCGGCCGGCCGGGAGGGACTGGCCTGCGCGATCGGTGTCGGCACCAACGGGCCGGTGACGCTCGACCTGGTCGGCCAGGGGCCGCACGCCGTCGTCGGCGGTACGACGGGGAGCGGCAAGAGCGAGCTGCTCGTGGGCTGGGTCTGCCAGATGGCCGAGGAGCGGTCGCCCGACGAGGTCACGTTCCTGCTCATCGACTTCAAGGGCGGTGCCGCGTTCCGGCCGCTCGCGGCGTTGCCGCACTGTGTCGGGCTGGTCACCGACCTCGACGGGCGGCAGGCGGAGCGTGCCCTCGCGAGCCTCGCCGCGGAGCTTCGTCACCGCGAGCGCGTGCTCGCTGCGGCAGGAGCGCGGGACCTGGCCGAACTGCGTGCCCTCGGCGGGCCGGGGTCGCCTCGACACGAGCCAGGGAAGAACGCACTGCCGCGGCTCGTGATCGTCGTCGACGAGTTCGCGACCATGCTCGCGTCGTTTCCGGAACTCCACGCCCTCTTCGTCGACATTGCGGCCAGGGGCCGATCGCTCGGAGTGCACCTGGTGCTCTGCACGCAGCGCCCCGCCGGAGTCGTGCGGGACGCCCTGCTCGCCAATTGCACCCTGCGGATCTCGCTGCGGGTCAACAATGCGGCGGACAGTCAGGCCGTGATCGGGACGGACTCAGCCGCCGCCATTCCGGCCGCCGCTCCCGGTCGGTCCCTGATCTCGTGGGGAGACGGCGGTCCGGAGCCTTGCCAGGTCGTCGTCACCTCGGCCGCGGAGATCGAAGCCCTGGCCGCGGCTGCCGGGACAGCCGGTGACGGAGGGGCTGTGCGGCCCCTGCCCCCTCGCCGGCCCTGGCTCGACCCGCTTCCCGCCCGGGTGAACCTCGCCGACCTCGACGGGCTCCCTGACCTCGGCAGGCCCGATTGGGAGACACATGCGCCGGACCGGACCCCGGCCGCGGAACATGGATTCCGCTTCGGACTGATCGACGAGCCGGACCGGCAACGGTACAGCGTGGCCAGGTACGGCCCAGGGGACGGCAACGTGTTCGTCCTCGGGGGAGCACGGAGCGGCAAGACCTCGGTGCTCGCCGTCTTCGCGTCCCAGGCACGCGCCGCGCACGAGCGGTTCGGCTGGCCCCCTCCCGACGTCGAAGCGGTCTGGGACGCCCTCACCGAGGCGCGCGGCTGGATCGACCGGGGAGGCGCTGGCCGGGTTCGCACCGATCGGACCGGCGAAGGCCGGGACCGCCGCGCCGGCCGGGCGAGGCTCCTGTTGCTCGACGATCTTGATTCGGTCTGTGCCCGCTGGGAGCCCGACCACCGACAGGCGGCCCTCGAGTGCCTCGCGAGCCTGCTCCGCGACGGACTGCCGCTCGGAATGCACGTCCTGATCACGGCGCAACGCCTCAACGGGCCGCTCCAGAACCTGGCGGCGCTGTGCCAGGACCATCTGCTGCTTCGCCTTCCCGATCGCGCCGAACACCTCGCGGCAGGCGGGCAGGCAGCCCAGTATGACCCGGCCCTTCCCCCCGGCGGCGGACAGTGGCGCGGCCGGCGTATCCAGGTGCTCGCCCCGGAGCGTGCGGTGACGGGCAGTGCGGTACCGGACGGCGCATCGCAGGTCGGCGCTGTCGGGGACCGTGCGGTGACCGGCCCCGAATCGCGCGCGACTGCGACCGTTCTGGGTCTCGGGGCGGGCGATTCGATCATCCTCGTCAGCGGGTCCCCGGCCCGGGCGGCCGCAGATCTCCGAGCGGATGCCGCGCGCCCGGACATCGTGGAGCTGACGGCTCGAGCCGCTGCCGTCGACACCGAGGCAGCCCTGGCGCGGCCGGGAGCGGCGACCGTCTTCATCGGGGATGCCGAGACGTGGCAGGCCAACTGGTCGCTCCTGGCCGCGCTCCGGGTGCGTGCTCCCCTCGTCTTCGACGGGTGCACCCTCGCCGACTACCGCATGCTGACCCGCCGGCGAGATCTCCCGCCTCCCGTTGCACCCGGCCGCGGGCATCTCTGGTCCCTGTCGCCCGAAGGCAGACTCAGCCGGGTGGCCTTCGGCCGAACGTGAGCGGCTGTCCGTCCGGGGTCATCCGCTCACCCCGGCCGAGTCCCGTTCAAGCGCCCTTTTCGAGTGCCAAACGACCCCGATACTGCTGATTTCGTGACAACTGCGTTACGTAATTGACGATTTGGACACTCAGCCGTGACTAACCGGCCGCGTTGTGTCAGTATCTAGCAACTCACCCGTCGCCGTGTGGGTGTTCGCTCGCCGAAACCGCAAGGAGACCCCAGACATGATGCCGAGGCCGTTGCCAGCCGACCCGATGATTCGCCAGCTCGTCCGCCAGGCCCAGCAGGCCACCCTGGGCCGTCGCACATTGCTCGCGGGGGCCGGCGCCGGCGCCGCGGCCCTCGCCCTCGCCGCGTGCTCCACCGGCGGGGCCGCCAAGCCCTCCGCGGCCGCCGATGTCTCCGATGCGGACAAGACCATCCGCTGGGACAACTGGGCGCTCTACATCGACGTAGACGACGCCGGCAGCTACCCCACGCTCGAGGCGTTCACCGCGGAAACCGGCATCAAGGTCGCGTACACCGAAGCCGTCGACGACAACAACACGTACTACGGCAAGGTCAAGGACCAGCTCGCCCTCGGCAAGGACATCGGCGCCGATGTCGCGTGCCTCACCGACTGGATGGTCGGCCGGCTGATCCGCTTCGGCTACACCCAGGGCCTCGACCACGCGAACATCCCCAACCTCAGCAACCTGGTTCCCTCCCTCAAGGACGTCGACTTCGACCCCGGCCGCTCGATGAGCGTGCCCTGGCAGGGCGGCTTCGCTGGGATCGCCTGGAACAAGGAGAAGCTCCCCAACGGCTTCACGTCGGTCTCCGAGCTGTGGGACCCGAGCCTGAAGGGCCGGGTCGGCGTCCTCTCCGAGATGCGCGACACGATGGGCCTGATCATGCTCGACCAGGGCGTCGACATCTCCGGAAAGTGGGGCGACTCCGAATTCGGCGCCGCGATCGACGAGTTCAAGAAGCAGGTCGCCAACGGCCAGGTCCGCAATATCAAGGGCAACGCCTACAAGGAGGACCTCGTCAACGAGGACACCCTCGCCGCCATCGTCTGGTCTGGTGACATCGTGCAGCTCAACGCCGAGAACGGCGACAAATGGGGCTTCGCCGTACCCGAGAAGGGCGGAACGCTCTGGAACGACAACTTCATCGTGCCGATCGGATCCCCGCGCAAGAAGAACGTCGAAAAGCTCATCAACTACTACTACGAGCCAGCGGTCGCGGCCGAGGTCGCCGCATACGTGAACTACATCACCCCGGTCGCCGGCGCGAAGGAGGCCGCAATGGCGATCGACCCGGAGCTCGCGAACAACCAGCTGATCTTCCCCGACGACGCGACCCTCGCGAAGGCGCACGTGTTCCGTACCCTCGACGGGACAGAGGAACAGAAGTACGGCGCCGACTTCCAGTCGATCCTGCTGGGAGCCTAGGGTGGCATCCGGCGCATTCGCCGAAGCCGGCGCCGACCTCGAACTGGTCGGCATCCAGAAGCGCTTCCCTGGCTTCACCGCCATCGAGCACCTCGATCTCTCGATCCCGGCCGGGTCCTTCTTCGCCCTGCTCGGCCCCTCCGGCTGCGGCAAGACGACGACGCTCCGGCTCGTCGCCGGCCTCGAGGAGCCGACGGCGGGCAGCATCCTGATCGGCGGGGCTGATGTCACGCAGCAGAAGGCCTTCCAGCGACCGGTCAACACGGTGTTCCAGAGTTACGCGCTCTTCCCGCACATGACGGTGCTCGAGAACGTCGCCTTCGGACTCCGCCGCCGGAAGATCGCCGACCCGGTCGGCAAGGCCCACGAGGCGCTCCGGCTCGTGGAGCTCGACCACCTCGCCGCGCGCAAGCCCCAGCAGCTGTCCGGTGGACAGCAGCAGCGGGTCGCCCTCGCCAGGGCGATCGTGAACAAGCCGGCACTCCTGCTGCTCGACGAACCGCTCGGCGCCCTCGACCTCAAGCTGCGCCGCCAGATGCAGCTCGAACTCAAAACCATCCAGGAAGAAGTCGGCCTCACCTTCCTGCATGTCACCCACGACCAGGAGGAAGCCATGACCATGGCCGACACCATCGCGGTGATGAACAAGGGGCGCATCGAGCAGATGGGCGCGCCCGAGCTGCTCTACGAGCTGCCGAAGACGGCGTTCGTCGCCAACTTCCTCGGCCAGTCGAACCTCTTCACCGGGCCCGTCGTCGGCAGCACGAGCACCTCGATCACGGTCGACATCGCCGGCCACCGGGTCATCGTGCCCGCCGACCGGGCGCACCGCCACGCCGGCGAGGTCACGATCGGCGTGCGGCCGGAGAAGATGTGGCTGCACCGCAAGGCGCCGGTCGAGGCCGCCGACCGCAACGTCATGGGCCCCGGCCGGGTGATCGACGTGTCGTTCAGCGGGGTGAGCACCCAGTACCTCGTCGCCGTGCCGTACATCGGCACGTTGATCGTCTTCGCCCAGAACATGGCCTTCGGCCCGGTGGCGGATGTCGGCGACGAGGTGTGGCTGGACTGGCACGTCGAGCACGGCTTCGGCCTCGAAGACGAACCGGTTCCGGGAGCCGGACCGCGGTTCGCCGCGGACACGGACACCCGGAGCATCGCGGCGCAGCGTCGCGAGTCCCTCGTCACGGAGCTCGAGGAGGCCTAGTGGCGTTCGCGGCCTTCGCCACCACGACTGCGCAGGCAGACCCGGCCCCGCGGCGACGCAGCCGGGTCGCCCTCCTGTTGCTGTTGCCCGGCATCCTCTACCTCGTCCTGTTCTTCCTGACGCCGCTCGTCTCGCTCCTGATCACCTCGTTTCAGGCTCCCGCCGAATTCGGGGACATCGGCCAGTACACCTACGCGTTCAACTGGCAGAACTACGTCGACGTCGTCACCGACTACTGGCCGCACATCGTGCGTTCCTTCGTGTTCGCCCTCGCCGCGACGGTGCTCGCCCTGCTGTTCAGCTACCCGCTCGCGTACTTCATCGGCGTGACCGCCCGGCGCTGGCCGTTGCTGCAGAGCCTGATGCTCGTGCTCGTGATCGCCCCGTTCTTCATCAGCTTCCTGCTGCGCACCCTGGCGTGGAAGCAGCTGCTCTCCGACGAGTCCTTCGTCGTGACGAGCCTCAAGGCCGTCTCGCTGCTCGCACCGGACGCCCACCTCACCGGGACCCCGATCGCCGTCATCTTCGGGTTGACCTACAACTTCATCCCCTTCATGACGCTTCCGCTCTACACGACACTCGAGCGGCTCGACCTGCGCTACCTCGAGGCCGCGAGCGACCTGTACGCGCACCCGTTCGAGGTGTTCCGCAAGGTGACGATCCCGCTGTCGATGCCCGGGATCGTCGCGGGGACCCTGCTGACCTTCATCCCCGCCGCCGGCGACTACGTCAACGCGAGTCGCGACTTCCTCGGCGGGCCGGACAGCCAGATGATCGGCAACGTGATCGAGGCCAACTTCCTGGTGCTGTTGAACTACCCGGCGGCCGCGGCGCTCTCGATCATCCTGATGAGCGTGATCCTCGTGATCGTCGGAATCTACGTCAAGCGCGCGGGCACGGAGGAACTGCTGTGAAAATCTCCCTTGGCAGATGGCTGCTGCCGGTCTACTCCGCCCTCGCCCTGCTGTTCCTGATGGTTCCGATCGCGTACACGTTCGTCTTCTCGTTCAACGATTCGCTCAAGTCGAACATCACCTGGCGCGGGTTCACCTTCGACAAGTGGCTGAACGTGTGCGCCGTGCAGAACGGTGCGGTCTGCGAGGCGTTCGGCAACAGCCTCGTGATCGGCTCTGTCGCGACCGTGCTCGCGACCGTGATGGGCACGATGATCGCGATCGCGATCGTGCGCTACCGGTTCCGGTTCCGTTCGGCGACGAGCCTCCTGCTGTTCCTGCCGATGGCCACTCCGGAGGTCGTGCTCGGCGCGGGACTCGCCGCGCAGTTCCTGTCGCTCGGCGTCGCGAAGGACATGACCACGATCATCCTCGCGCACACGATGTTCTGCATCAGCTTCGTCGTCGTGACCGTCAAGGCCCGCGTCGCGAGCCTCGACCCCGCACTCGAGGAGGCCGGGCGGGACCTCTACGGGTCATCGACCCAGGTCTTCCTCCGGGTGACGCTCCCGCTGCTCGTCCCCGGCATCCTCGCCGCCGCCCTGCTGTCGTTCGCGCTGAGCTTCGACGACTTCATCATCACGAACTTCAACTCGGGCGCCGTGACGACGTTCCCGAAGTACATCTACATCTCGGCGGCCCGCGGCATCCCCGCCGAGGCGAACGTGATCGCATCCGCCGTCTTCATCTTCGCGCTCGTCGTCGTCGTGACAGCGCAGGTGTCCTCGGCCGCCCGGGCGAAACGGCTCGCCAGGGAGGGGTAGCGCGCGCTGACTGTTGCCGATACGGACAATCGCGCCCGGTGCGCGGGCCGGACTCGTCCGCATCGGCAACAGCTGGATCGGGAACAGGTGTTACGGGGGTCGAGCTCGACCTAGCGGTAGCTCGCGTGAATCCGCCCGACCGGGTGGCCGCCGCCGTACACGGCGAGGCCGAGGTCGGGGAGCAGCGCTTCGACATCCGTGTGCGCGATCGCGCCGGCATCGGCGAGCAGGTTGAGCGCGACGAGCGTCGCCGCCCGCAGGCTGCCGTCCAGGATCTTGAGGGCGACCGTCGTTCCGTTCGGGGCGGCCGCGACCATGATGCCCTCCGCGCCGCCCTTCACGAACAGGCCGAGCCGGTCGATCACGAGAGTGTCCGGCTTGCCGGGGCCTGCGACGACCCAGCCGTTCTGGCGAACGGCCTCGGAGAGGAACCCGGCCTCGCGGTAGATCGCGAACGGCGAGTTCGATTTCGACGAGGCGATCCGGCCGATGCCGCGCGCGAGCCCGGCGAGGGAGAGCGCGTGCACGGGCGCGCCGCAGCCGTCGACACCCGAGGCGGCCGGGCGTTCCCCGGTGAAGCGTTCCACGACGTCGAGAATGCGCTTCTGCAGCGGATGCTCCGGCTCGAGATACCCGGTCAGCGGCCACTCGTTCTGCACGCACGCCACGAGCATCGCCGCGTGCTTGCCCGAGCACTCCATGTAGATGGGGGCCTGGCCGGCGCCGAGGCGCACGAGAGCGTCGCGGGTCGCGTGGTCGATCGGCCACGCCGGCGGGCAGGCGAGCGCGGTTTCCGGGATTCCGGCGCGGGTGAGCAGTCCGCGCACGAGGTCGGCGTGCCGCTGGGTTCCGGTGTGGCTCGCGGTCGCGATGGCGGCGTCCTCACCGCGCAGGGTGACACCGCTCGCCATCACGGCGACGGCCTGGAACGGCTTCATCGACGAGCGCGGGAAGACCGGGCTCGTTACGTCGCCGAGGGACCGCAGCACGGCGCCCTCGCCCGTCAGCACGACGGCGGAACCGGCATGCCTCGATTCGACGAAGCCGCTGCGTTCGACGACGGCGAGTTCGACGGCATCCGTCACGGCGAAGGTCTGCACGGGGTGCGGGAGCTGGGTGTGCCCGATTGTGTCCTCGAACGACACTAGAGCGCGGCGATCGCGTCGTCGATGACCGAGAGGGCATCGAGGAGCAGTGCGTCGGTGACGGCGAGGCTCGGCAGGAAGCGGAGCACATTGCCGTAGGTGCCCGCGGTCAGCAGCAGCACGCCGTGCTGGGCGGCGTATGCCGCGATCGCGTTGACCGCGGCGGCGTTGGCGACCTTGGTGGTCTCCCCTGTGCCCGGCTGCACAAGCTCGATCGCGATCATCGCGCCACGACCACGGATGTCCCCGATGATGTCGTACTTGTCCCGCAGCTTCCCGAGACCGGTGCGCAGGGTCTTCTCGATCCGCTGTCCCTCCGCAAGCAGGTTGTTCGCCTCGATCGCCTCGAACACGGCGATCGCCGCGGCGCAGGAGACCGGGTTGCCGCCGAAGGTGCCGCCGAGGCCGCCGGTCTGGGAGGCGTCCATGATCTCGGCGCGTCCCGTGACCGCAGCGAGGGGGAAGCCGCCGGCGATGCCCTTGGCCGTCAGCACGAGGTCGGGGACCCAGCCGAAGTGCTCGCTCGCGTAGTACGCGCCGGTGCGGGCCATGCCGCTCTGGATCTCGTCGGCGATCATGACGACGCCGTTCGCGGTGCACCACTCCTGCAGGGCGGTGAAGTACCCCTCAGCGGCGACCATGAAGCCGCCCTCGCCCTGGATCGGCTCGACGACGAGGCAGGCGAGGTCGGTCGCGCCGATGACCTTGTCGAGGTAGGCGATCGTGCGTGCCGCGGCATCCGCCCCGCTGAGGCCGTCGTGATACGGGTAGGAACTCGGCACGTGGTAGACGTCGCTCGCGAGCGGGCCGTAGCCGGTCGCGTACGGCATGGCCTTGTAGTTCATCGCCATGGTGAGCACGGTGCGGCCGTGGTACGCGTGGTCGAGCACGGCGACGGCACGGCGACCGGTGAACTTGCGGGCGATCTTCACCCCGTTCTCGACGGCCTCGGCTCCCGAGTTGATCAGCACCGACTTCTTCGCGAAATCGCCGGGGGTGTGCTCGGCGAGGAGCTCGCAGACACGCACGTATTCCTCGTACGGCGTGACCGTGAAGAGGGTGTGGATGAAGTCCTCAGCCTGCCCGACCGCGGCAGCGACGACGCTCGCCTCGGTGTGGCCGATCGTCGTCACGCCGATGCCGGCGCCGAGGTCGATGAACTGGTTGCCGTCGACGTCGACGACGATCGCGCCGTGGGCTTTCACGATGTACACCGGGAGCGCGGAGCCGACGCCGCCGGACACCGTCGCCAGCCGGCGCTTCTGCAGGTCGACGGAGCGCGGGCCGGGAATGGCCGTGACGATGCGTCGCTCCTGCGTGACCGAGGAAGCAGTGGACGTTGGGGTCGAGGGCGTCAGCGTGTCAGTCATGATGCGTCCAGTTTACCCAGTGTCGTTTCCTGGTTGGGGTAGCCCCCTGAGAGAATCGGGGAATGAAAATCGAGCATCACTACGACGTGCGGGTGGCCTGGACGGGCAACCGCGGCACGGGCACGAGCGATTACCGGGCGTACGGCCGCGACCATGTCGTCTCGGCGGCGGGCAAGCATCCGCTCGAGGGTTCGTCAGACCGCACGTTCCACGGCGATGCGGACCGCTGGAACCCCGAGGAGCTGTTGCTCACGGCCCTGAGCCAGTGCCACATGCTGTCGTACCTGCACGTGGCCGCGCGGAACGGAGTCGTCGTGGTGGGATACACCGACGACGCGACCGGCACGATGGTGCAGACGAAGGAGGGCGGCGGTCACTTCACCGAGGCACGGCTGCGCCCCCGGGTCACCGTCGCAGATCCGAGCCAGGTCGAGCTCGCACAGTCGCTGCATGCCGAGGCCGCCCGCGAGTGCTTCATCGCCGCCTCCGTCAACTTCCCGGTGCGGCACGAGCCCGAAACCGTCCCCGCCCCCTAACCAATTCGACGGAGTTTTTGGATTTTGAACACGTAAGAGCGCGATAAAAGCGCTTTCCGGGCAAAATCTCCGTCGAATTGGTCAGGGGTTATGGCGCGGGTCAGACTCCGGAGAGGGCGCGGAGGGTCTCTTCGATGACGGATGCCGCGTCGTCGATGAGCTCCTCGGAGATGACGACGGAGGGCATGATCCGCAGCACGGAGTCCCAGCTGCCGGCATCGAGCACGATCACGCCGTGCGAGGTCGCGTGCTTGAGGATCGCGGTGAGCGCCTCGGGGTACGGCGTGGTCGTTCCGGGGTGCACGAGCTCGACGCCGAACATGGCGCCCTTGCCGCGAACCTCGCCGACGACGGAGAATTTCTCGGCCCAGTCGCCGATGCGTGCCCAGAGGGCCTTTTCGACGCGCTTGGCCTCGCCGAGCAGGTCGTCGCGTTCGATGATCTCGAGCACCTTGAGCGCTGCCGCGGTCGACACCGGGTTGCCGCCGAAGGTTCCGCCGATGCCACCGGGCTGCACGGCATCCATGATGTCGGCGCGGCCGGTGACGGCGGCGAGCGGGAAACCGCCCGCGATGCCCTTGGCCGTGGTGACGAGGTCAGGGACGACGCCGTGGTGTTCGATCGCGTACCAGACGCCGGTGCGGGCGATGCCGGCCTGGATCTCGTCTGAGACGAAGACGATGCCGTTCTCGGTGCAGAACTCGCTGATCCGCTTGAAGTAGCCGGGGGCGGGGATGACGATGCCGCCGTCGCCCTGGATCGGCTCGACGAAGAACGCCGCGATCTCGCTGGCGCCGATGTGGGTCGTTATATAGTCGATCGTCTTCTCGGCGGCTTCCTCGCCGGTCAGGCCGTCGCGGTACGGGTAGCTCGTCGGGACGCTGTAGATCTCGCCGGGGAACGGGCCCATTCCGGCGCGTTCCGGCCAGGGCCGGTACGTCATCGTCATGGTCAGGTTGGTGCGGCCGTGGAAGGCGTGGTCGAGCGCGACGATGGCGCGGCGACCGGTGAACTTGCGGGCGATCTTGACGGCGTTCTCGACGGCCTCTGCGCCCGTGTTGACCAGGATCGACTTCTTGGGGAAGTCGCCGGGGGTGATCTCGGCGAGCTTCTCGGCGACGGCGACGTAGTTCTCATACGGCGTGACGGTGAAGAGGGTGTGGGTCAGCTTCGCGGCCTGCGCGGCGGCAGCCTCCGCGACCTCGGCGTTCGCGTGCCCGATCGTGGTGACGCCGATGCCGCAGCCCATGTCGATGATCTGGTTGCCGTCGACGTCGACGAGGATCGCGCCGGCTCCGTGGTCCATGTAGATGTTGACGAGCGTGCCGGCTCCACGGGACACCGAATTGACCCGGCGTTCCTGCAGTTCAATGGACTTGGGGCCCGGCAGGGCGGTGACGAGTTTGCGTTTTTGGGGGACCGAGTACGAAGCAGACATGGGTCCAGCTTAGTTTGCGACGATTTCCCCGGTGTTTCCGCGCGCCGGTGGCGGCCGAAACCGGTTAGACGCGTTCCCGCGGGAAGACCTTGTCCGCGAGCCCCTGCAGTCCCTGGCGGGGTGATTCGTTGTACCGCCCGGCGAGTTCCTGGCCGGAGAGCCGGTGGATGGCGGCCATGATCTCGTCGGTGGCCTGGCGCCGTGCCCGGCCGGAGGTCGCGGGTCCGTGCCGGCTCACGTCGATCGGCTCGCCGAAGTTCACGGTGATCTTCCGCACCCGGGGAACCCGGGTACCGACGGGCTGGATCTCCTGGGTGCCGATCAGGCCGACCGGCACCACGACGGCCCCCGTCGTGAGTGCGAGCCAGGCGACGCCGGTGCGGCCCTTGTACAGGCGTCCGTCGAGGGAGCGGGTGCCCTCCGGGTAGATGGCGAAGGCGCTGTCCGCCTCGAGGATGCTGCGCCCCGCGTCGAGCGCGTCCTGTGCGGCCTGGCCGGCGCCGCGTTCAATGCCGACAGCACCGATGGACTCGAACCAGGTGCGCGTGAGATACCCCTTGATTCCCGTCCCGGTGAAGTACGTCGACTTCGCGAGGTACTGCACACGGCGCGGCGTCACAAGTGGGATGACCATGCTGTCGATGAAGGAGAGATGGTTGCTCGCGATGATGACCCGGCCAGAGCGGGGGATGTTCTCCGTGCCCGTGATGATCGGACGGAAGATGATCCGGGCGATCGGCGCCATGATGCCGTAACTCAGGTAGTAGACGAATCCGGGGCGACGGGTTGTGGGGAGATCCGAAGCGGTCTCCGCGGCCTCGTCGGGCTCCTGGATAAGTGGTTCCTGGGGTTCGTCCTTGGCTCCGGTCACTGCTCGACCCTACCGCCGTGACACCCGGTACCACGAAAGCTAGTCTGAGGGAATGCGCAGACGAGTAGTAATTCTCGGGTCCACCGGCTCGATCGGAACCCAGGCCCTCGATGTGATCCGGGCGAATTCCACCCGGTTCGAAGTGGTCGGGCTCTCTGCCGGAACGAACCGGGTGCTCCTCGACCGGCAGGCCGAGGAATTCCAGGTCGACGACACCGCGCTCGGTGCCGACGAGGCCGAACAGCTCGTGACGGATGTCGACGCGGACGTCGTGCTCAACGGCATCACGGGGTCTGTCGGCCTCGGCCCGACCCTCGCGGCACTCACCGCCGGCCGCACCCTCGCACTCGCCAACAAGGAATCCCTCATCGTGGGCGGCGACCTGGTCACGGCGCTCGCGGCCCCCGGGCAGATCGTGCCCGTCGACTCCGAACATTCCGCGATCGCGCAGGCGCTCCGGTCCGGGACTGCCCTTGAGGTGTCTCGCCTCGTGCTGACGGCATCCGGTGGCCCGTTCCGGGGCCGCACCCGCGAGGAGATGCGGGCGGTCACCCCCGCCCAGGCGCTCGCGCACCCGACCTGGGACATGGGGCTCGTCGTCACGACGAACTCGTCGACCCTCGTGAACAAGGGCCTGGAAATCATCGAGGCGCACCTGCTCTTCGACGTCGCCTATGAGGACATCCACGTCGCCGTGCACCCGCAGTCGATCGTGCACTCGATGGTCGAGTTCATCGACGGTTCGACGATCGCGCAGGCCTCGCCGCCGGACATGCGCCTGCCGATCTCCCTCGGCCTCGACTGGCCGAACCGCGTCGCCGCCGTCGGCGTTCCCCTCGACTGGACGAAACCGCAGACCTGGACCTTCGAACCGCTCGACACCGTGGCGTTCCCCGCCGTCGCGCTCGCGAAGCAGGTCGGCCGTGCCGGTGGCACCTACCCGGCCGTGTTCAACGCGGCCAACGAGCAGGCCGTCGCCGCCTTCCACTCCGGCCGGATCGGCTTCCTCGACATCGTCGACACCATCCAGCGGGTCGTCGACGCCCACGAGCAGGACGGCCCCCTCACCCGCGAGTCCCTCGCCGCGGCCGAGGCCTGGGCCCGCGCCGCCGCAGACAGACTCCTCGCGGCGTAGCCGGCTCCGGCGCCTGGCCAACCCAAAATATCCGGCCAGCGCCCCATTCAGCGGATACAGTGAGATCACAACTGTAACGGGGGACAACGGCGTTGCGATCAAGATCTGTGTGAAACGGGCCGTTCCGGCGGCCGTGCTCTGTGGCATTCTCGCCCTGACGCTGGCCGCGTGCGCCGGTGCGGACGGGGCGAGCCTGCCGGCCGCCGTGCCGTCGGTCTCCCCGTCGACTGCGGCGACGGATGCCGCGACCGCGCCGACCGGGACGCCGACGGCAGACCCGGCGTCAGATCCGACCACCATCGTCGTGCATTCCGACCGGCTCGAGGTCGTCGATGCCGCCGGTGTGCCGCGAGGTTCTGTCGATTACACGGAACCCGTTGCGAACGCCGTGGCCATCCTCGTCGCAGCGACAGGGACCCAGCCCGTCGTGGCGCCGTCCGCCCACGTTGCTGAGTCGGACCCGGGCACGTCATACGCCTGGGACGGGATCACACTGACCGACCCGGTCACCCCCGTCGAGTCGGCGTGGCAATTCGACTGGTACGCGCAGGTCGACGGGCCGTCTTCCGGGGGTCTCGCGATAGCCACGGCCGCCGGTGTGCGGGTCGGCCAGACCAAGGCCGACGTCGACGCGCGCGCCCCGGGTGTCCTGACGCCCGTCGAGGTCACCGGAGGCACGGCATACGACGGAACTCTCGAGGAACGGACCGTCGCGACGGGCGCGAGCGGCGAGGCGATGACGTATTCGGTGCGGCTGCGGGTGGGGAACGCCCCTGCCGTCGTCACGACGTTGGTCGCCCCCGCTCAGAACTGGGGCGGCTGAGCGGTCAGGCCCGGTAGCTGTCCGCCGTCACCGTGAGCGCGTCGAGCCACGGGGTTGCGACGACGCCGAGCTCGCGTTCGGTCTCTGCCGAGTCGATCATGAACGGCGAGGTGAACTGGTAGCTCGAGGCGTAGATCTCGCGCATCAGCGGGTTGACCAGGCCGATGCCGCGCAGCACCCACTGCGGGTAGCCGGCGACGGAGCCCGTGCAGTCGTAGCGTTCGTTCAGCTCGGCCGCGATCTCGACGCGGCTCGCCGACGCGCTCGGCACATGCCAGATCCGGCCCCAGTCCCCGGCGTAGTCCGCGGCGGCGATCAGGGTCGAAACGATGTCGGGCAGGTAACTCCAGCTGTGCGGCAACGCGGGATCCCCGACCACGCGCGCCGTCTTCGACGCCAGGATCGACCCGAAAAAATCTTCGCCCAGGTGCGCGGTGCCGGTCGCTCCCGGCCCGAAGTAGTCGCTCGCGCGCACTTCGACCGCCCGGATCTGACCGGCCTCATGCGCCGCACGCACCCGGCGCCAGCCCTCCTTCCGGATCAGGCCCTTGCGCTCGGTCGTCGTCTCCGGCGTGTGCTCGGTCATCGCGCCACGCGGTCGGCCGTACGGATAGAGGTTTCCCATCACGACCAGCGCGGCGTCGCTCGCCGCGGCGGCGGAGATCGCCGCTCCGATGATCGGCGGCCACCGTTCGGCCCAGTCGGTATATGGCGGGTTGGTGCAGAGGAAGATCGTCGACGCGCCGGCGGCGGCGGCCGAGAACGCGTCCGGGTCGCTCGCGTCGAGCACGAGCGGGGTCGCACCCGCCGCCGCAGACCCCGAACGGGTCGCGATCGTGACGGTGTCCCCGCGAGCAGCGAGCCGTTCGGCGACGGGACGGCCGATCAGGCCGGCCCCGACAACAAGGTGGTGAGTCATATGTCCTTCCGGCCCGCGACGGGGGTCACCCGTCGCAGTTCTCCTTCTTCGGATTGCACTTGTCTTTCTTACCGTTGCCCTTGTTGTTGCCGCTGTCAACGGACGGGCCCGGAGCGAGGGGGGCGACCGGCGTCGCCGTTGGCGTGTTCGCCGCGGCCGCGAGCGCTGCGAGGTCTGCGGTCACCCCGTCGATCGCCGCCTGGATTTCGGTCGCCCGGGTGCCCGTGACCTGGCCGGTCGCGGCCGCCGTGAGCAGGTCGGCCTGCACGGCGTCGAGCGCGGCCGAAGCGCCGGGGTAGTCGCCGGCCGCTGCGGCCTGCGTCACCGAGAGCACTCCGGACTGCAACTGGGTCGCCGTCGACGGCTGAACGGGGGAGCTCTCCGATGCGCACCCAGTGAGTGCGGAGACGACGAGCAGTGCGCCGCCGAGAAGCGCCGCGAGACGGCCGCGAGTGCTGCGGGCGCGAATACTGATGCTGCGAGTGCTGGTGCTGGCGCGGATGCTCACGGTGCCACACTTTCCTGGAGCTGTCTCAGGTGGTCGCCGAGCGAGCCCGCAACGTCGGGGTACGCGATGGGAGAATTCGTCGCTGAGCCGGCCGGGGCATCCGCCTGCGCTGCGGGGCGCAGCGTGAAGCCGAGCACGACGATCGTGATCAGGGCCACTGCCGCTGCGACGAGCACGGCCAGACCGGTCCTGCCGGTGAGCACCCGTGGCCGGATCCAGCCGTGCGGCGGGCGAGTGGTCGCCCCGGTCGCCTGCGGTGCTGTCGCAGCACCGAGCGCCACGGTCTCGGCAGTGGAGTCGGCAGGCAGCACGCGCGTCGGGACATCGGCAACCGCGAAGACGCTCGTGGCCGCGAGCGCCTGGGTCGGATCGAGCGCCTGGGTCGCGTCGCCGGCATCCGGCGTCAGGGGGGCATCCGTCGCACCGGCACCGGCAACGGCCTCTGCCGCCGCCTCGGACTGCGCCAGCAGCCGCAGGCGCACCGCGGCATCCGCCGGGCTGAGCCGCTCGCCCGGTTCGCGGTGGGTCATGCCGCCGAGCACTGCTGCCCAGGCCGGACCGAACGTCGGCGGGATCTCCGGGTCGCGCTGCAGCCGCGCCATCGCGGATTCGATCGCCGTTCCCGGGTATGCCCGCTCGCCGGTGAGGCATTCGAGCAGCACCAGTCCGAGGGAGTAGACGTCGCTCGGCGCGCCGATCGTCGTGCCGAGCGCCTGTTCGGGGCTGAGATAGCCCGCCGTGCCGAGGAAGGATCCGGTCGCCGTGAGGCGGGTCGCGTCGACGAGTCGGGCGATGCCGAAGTCGGCGAGCTTGGCGTGCGCCGCGCGCCCGGGGAACCCGGAGGGGGCGAGAAGCACGTTCGCGGGTTTGATGTCGCGGTGGATGATCCCGCGTTCGTGCACATAGTGCAGGGCCTCTGAGAGGTCGGCGCCGATCGTTGCGACCTCTGACCGAGGCGGCAGTCCGGCGGCGATCCGGGTGCGCAGGTCGGTCCCGTCGACGAGTTCCATCACAATGAAGGTGCGGGCGGTCCCGTCGACGATGGCGGTGCCCGCGTCGAAGAGAGTGACGAGTGCGAAATGGTTGAGGCCCGCGAGCACGGCGACCTCGCTGCTCTGCCGTTCGGGACCGGCATCGTCCGCCGTGTCGAGCCGGAAGAGCTTGACCGCGACTGTCCGGCCGAGGGCGAGATCGGTCGCCTCGTAGACGACGGCCATACCGCCGGTGCCGATCAGCCGGTCGATCCGGAAACGGTCGGCGAGGCTGACGCCGATGAGGCCGTCGAGTGGGCGGGGGGAGCCGGAGGAAGGCGCAGTCAGGGGAACTCCTTTGGGGTGCGGTACCCCAAGCAAACCACACCGCGCATAGCGAACCGCCAGCGGCCTGTCAGCTTGGAGTGAGTAATCTACGACTGTGGAAACCGTGCTGCTGTACATCTTGGGCGTCGTCATCGTCGTCGTCGGACTCGCCGTGTCCATCGGCCTGCACGAAATCGGCCACCTGGTGCCGGCGAAGGCATTCGGTGTCAAGGTCACCCAGTACATGATCGGCTTCGGCCCCACACTCTGGTCGCGCCGCAAGGGCGAAACGGAATACGGTGTCAAGGCCATTCCTCTCGGCGGCTATATCTCGATGATCGGGATGTTCCCGCCCGCGAAGCCCGGAGAGAAGCCGCACCCGAACAGCACGGGCTTCTTCAACCAGCTCGTGCAGGAGGGCGCTCCCGCCCAGGAACCGATAGCCCAGGACCCGAGCGCGAAGAGGCCGGGGGCCATGACGAGCCTCGTCGAGGACGCCCGCCAGTCGAGCGCCGACACGATCGGCGCCGGCGAGGAACACCGCGCCTTCTACCGCCTGGCCGTGTGGAAACGCATCATCATCATGCTCGGCGGCCCGACCATGAACCTGCTGATCGCGGTCGTGCTCTTCGCCGTGCTCCTGATGGGCTTCGGCACCGCGCAGGCGAGCACAACGGTCGGCAGCGTGTCCGCGTGTGTGCTCCCGGCCACGAGCACCCAGACCGCCTGCGCGGCGACAGACGAGAAATCCCCGGGCGCCGCGGCGGGCCTGCAGCCCGGCGATCGCCTCGTGAGCATCGACGGCACCGCGATCACGAGCTGGGAGCAGTCCACCGAGATCATCCGCAGCTCACCCGGAACCCCGCTCTCCGTCGTCGTCGACCGCGCCGGAACCGACGTGAACCTCACGATCACCCCCAAGCTCACCGAACGGTACGTCCTTGATGCGGCCGGGAAGGCCACCACGGATGCCGACGGCAAGGCCGTCACCCAGGAGGTCGGCTTCGTCGGCATCGGCCCGGCAGGCGAACTCGTCCAGCAACCCGTCACGGCCGTGCTTCCCGCCGTCGGCGACAACGTCGGCGCCGTCGTGCACATGATCCTGAATCTCCCGCAGCGCATGGTCGACATCGTCAACGCCGCATTCGGTCCCGGCGAGCGCGACCCGAACGGTCCGATCAGCGTCGTCGGTGTCGGCCGCGTCGCCGGCGAGATCGCGAGCATCAACACCATCCCCGTCGCGAGCAAGGCCGCGAGCCTGATCGGCCTGCTCGCCTCGCTCAACGTGGCCCTGTTCGTCTTCAACCTGATCCCGCTGATGCCGCTCGACGGCGGCCATGTCGCCGGCGCACTCTGGGAGGGCCTGCGCCGCCGGGTCGCGAAGCTCTTCAAGCGGAAGGATCCCGGCCCCGTCGACATGGCCAGGCTGATGCCGCTCACCTTCGCGGTCGTCATCCTGCTCGGTGGCATGAGCCTCCTGCTCATCTACGCGGACATCGTCAAGCCGATCAACCTCTTCGGCTGATCCCGGTACCTTTCCGGTCGAGAGTGCCCGTTCCGCGGGCCACTCTCGACCGGAAAGGTCGCACTCGTGAGATCGTTCCGGGCCGGAGCACGCACGGGCACGTACTCCCGAGGGCGGACGCCGCGGGTCGTTCCGGCACGTAGCATCGGAATATGCCACCACACTGGGATACCGACGCGCCGTGGTTCGACCACGACCGTGCGCTTCCCTTTGCCGGCTACGGCAACCGGATGCCGCGCACGGGCCGCGTGCTCTTCCCCGCGATCTTCTCCTTCCTCGTCCAGGTTCCCGCCACCGTCGTGCTCGCCCGTTACGGCCGCGACTTCGGCCACGCCGGTCACGATCTCGGCGGTGAGCTCGGCGCCCCCCGGCCCGGCTGGTTCCTCGCGGTCGCCCTCGCCCTGATCGGCCCGATCGTTCTCCTCGGCGCCCGACGCTTCCCCGGCCCTGTCGCTGCCGTGTGCGCTGCGGCGGCCGGCGCGCTCATCCTGCTCCGCCCGGACATCGGCCTGCCCTACGTCGCCCTGGGTTTCGCGATCGTGCTCGGGATCGCGCGTGGCGCGCGGGTCTGGGTCTACGCATCCGTCGCCGTGGCCTGGACGGCGACGATCGCGCTCGCCGGAACGCTCGGAGTGCCGCTTCAGCCTGCCCGCATCGCGATCACGACCGTCGCCCTCGCCGCGCTCTGCGCGATCGGTGAGGGGGTGCGCACCCGGCGCGAACAGATCCGCGAGCTGCGCCGCCGAGCGGATGCCCGCCGCCAGTCCGCTGAACAGCGCGAGCGGGTGCGCATCGCGCGCGAACTGCACGACGTGCTCGCACATTCGCTGTCCCAGATCAACGTGCAGGCCGGAGTCGGACTGCATCTCATTGACAGCCAGCCGGCGAAGGCGGCAGAGGCCCTCGCAAACATCAAGCTCACGAGCAAGAACGCGCTCGATGAGGTGCGAACGGTGCTCGGCATCCTGCGCTCGGACATCGACGGGGAGAGTGGTGAGGGCGGCGGGGGAGCCGCGCCACTCACCCCGGAGCCTGACCTGACCCGGCTTCCCGCCCTGATCGACTCATACAGCGCCCAGGGGCTGCACGTCGAGCTCGTCGCGCAACTGCAGCTCGTGTCGGAGGCCACGACCGCCGCGACCCAGCTCGCGCTCTACCGGATCTGCCAGGAGGCCCTCACCAATGTGCTGCGGCACTCGCAGACCCGGTCAGCGACCGTCCGGCTCGAGCTCGACGACGGTGACGCGGTGCTCACCGTGACCGACGAGGGCTCGACAGAGCCGCTCGACCCGGCCATCGTTCCCGGCGGGGGCCTGCTCGGCATGCGCGAGCGCGCGGAACTCCTGGGCGGGAGCCTGCGCGTCGAACGACCCTCGCCGGGCGGGTTCCTCGTCGAGGCGCGCCTGCCGCTGCGGAGGGGACGATGATCCGCGTCGTCATCGCCGATGACCAGCAGTTGATCCGGGCGGGCTTCCGCTCGCTGCTCGAGTCCGAACCGGACCTCGAGGTCGTCGCGGACGCCGCGACGGGCGCGGAAGCCGTGGAGCAGGTCACCCGCCTCCGGCCAGACGTCGTGCTGATGGACATCCGGATGCCCGGGGGCGACGGCCTCTGGGCGACCGAGCAGATCGCGGGCAACCCCGAGCTCGCCGGAACGCACATCGTGATCGTGACGACCTTCGAGCTCGACGAGTACGTCGTCCAAGCCATCAGGGCGGGCGCGAGTGGCTTCCTGGTCAAGGACACCGAACCGACCGAACTGATCCGGGCGGTGCGCGTCGCGGCGGCCGGTGACGCGCTGCTCTCGCCCGGGGTCACCCGGCGCCTGCTCACCCGGCTCGAGACGGGGCTGCGGCGCCCGAGCGATCCGGCAGCGCTCGCCGTGCTCACGGACCGGGAGCGTGAGGTGCTCGCGCTCGTCGGCCGCGGGCTCACCAACACCGAGATCGGGGTGCGCCTGTTCCTGAGCCCGCTCACGGCGAAGACGCACGTGTCGCGGATCATGTCGAAACTCGCCGCGCGCGACCGCGTGCAGCTCGTGATCGTGGCCTACGAGACGGGCCTGGTCAGCGACGGCTGGTGACCTGCACCCGGGGGAGTAGTACAGGTGCCTCCTCCGGGCCGATGCCCCGGCGAGCGGGGCCGGAAAGAATCGGATCATCGGTTCTTCCCCACCGAGGCCCCGCAAGGGGTCCTCACACAGATTGGATTCACCATGCTTTCGACAGCGGTTCTCACCGGGTTCGGCACCCACATGGGCTACGGCCCCGGCTGGGGCGGCGGGCCGGTCTGGTTGTTCTTCCTGATCCCGTTCTTCGGCTTCCTGCTCGTGGTCACCCTCTTCGCCATCCTCGGCCGGCGCTGGCGTCGCCACGGCGGACCCGGCTTCTCCGGCCACCCCGGCTGGCAGGCGTGGCAGGCGGCCCAGGCTGGGCAGGCCGACGGCACCCGCAGCGCCGAGAAGACCCTCGCCGAGCGCTTCGCTCAGGGCGACATCGACGAGGTCGAGTATCGGGCCCGCCTCGAGGTGCTCCGCGCCAACCGCGCAGACCCCACCCC
>NZ_JASJVI010000015.1:0-50697 GCF_035019865.1 Cryobacterium sp. 10I5 | reverse complement strand
CGCCGGTGCAGCCTGCGACCCGACGGCGGCAGGGCTCGACGGCTGTGGCTCAGGCACGGGCGACGCACTGGGCACAGCTGAAGGACCGGCGACAGGGGTTGACGCCCCGGGCTCGTTGACCTTGGCCATGAGGCGCGGCGTGAAGCCGAGGACCGAATTGACCGCCCGCTTGAGGTAGTCGCCGACACCCTCCCCTGGCGCGGCGGTCGGCTTGAGGCTGGCGACGTCCTTCTGGCTCGGGAACGACAGTACGAGGAGGTCCCCGTCGCGGAATTCGAGCACGTTCGCCGTGTAGAGCACGAGCCACGCGCTCGTCTTGGCGGTCTGGACGGCCTCGAGGACCTCCGGCCAAGCGTCCTTGACCTGCTGGAAGGTGACCGGCCCGATCGGACGTGCCACGGCAGCGGCCGCGGCAGCCGGCACGACGGATGCCTGACCTGCCGGAGCACTCGCGGACGCAGTAGAGGCCGCGGGGATCGTGGGGGCTTCGGGCGCCGTCGTACCGCGATCGGCGGCAGGCGCAGGGCGTGAAGCGGGGGCGTGCGAAGCATCCGTCGACGAAACGGCGGGCGTCGCGGAGCTGGGGGCCACGGTTGCGGCCGAGCTCGCATCGACACCGCTTGTACCAACTCCGATGCGGCGCTCGAGCCGTTCGACGCGTGCGAGCGCCCCCCGGGTGGAGTCGTCGCTCGCGGGAATCAGCACGCGGGCGATCATGAGTTCGAGGTGCAGCCGGGGAGACGTCGCGCCGGTCATCTCGGTGAGGGCGGTGTTGAGGATATCGGCGGTGCGGGAGAGCTCGGCGGGGCCGAACTTGGCGGCCTGGACGGCCATCCGTTCGATTTCGTCTTGCGGGACCCCGCGGAGCACGGCGGACGCGCCCGCTGCGGACGTCGCCGCGACGACGATGAGATCGCGCATGCGCTCAAGGAGGTCTTCGACGAAGCGGCGCGGGTCCTGGCCGGTCTGGATGACGCGGTCGACCGCGTCGAAGGCCGCTGCGGGCTCCCGGGCGGCGATCGCGTCGATCGACTCGTCGAGCAGGGATGCGCTCGTGTAGCCGAGAAGGGCGACCGCACGGTCGTATTCCACAGAGTGATCGTCGGAACCTGCCATGAGCTGGTCGAGGAGAGACAGGGTGTCGCGGGGCGAACCGCCGCCGGCGCGGACGACGAGCGGCAGCACGCCGGGCGCAACGGCGACCTTCTCGCTCTCGCAGAGCGTCTGGACGTATTCGAGCATCGGGCCCGGGGGAACGAGCCGGAACGGATAGTGGTGGGTGCGCGAGCGGATCGTGCCGATGACCTTCTCCGGCTCGGTCGTCGCAAAGATGAACTTCACGTGTTCCGGTGGCTCTTCGACGATCTTGAGGAGGGCGTTGAAGCCCTGCGGCGTGACCATGTGCGCCTCGTCGAGGATGAAGATCTTGTAGCGGTCGCGGGCGGGCGCGAAGATGGCGCGCTCACGGATATCGCGGGCGTCGTCGACGCCGTTGTGGCTCGCGGCATCGATCTCGACGACGTCGAGGGAGCCGCCGCCGTCGCGGGAGAGCTCGACGCAGCTCGGGCAGACACCGCAGGGGGTGTCGGTCGGGCCCTCCGCGCAGTTGAGGCAGCGGGCGAGGATGCGCGCACTCGTCGTCTTGCCGCAGCCGCGAGGGCCGCTGAACAGGTACGCGTGGTTCACCCGATTCGTGCGCAGGGCCGTCATCAGGGGTTCGGTCACCTGGGACTGGCCGATCATCTCGGCAAAGGTCTCTGGCCGGTAGCGGCGATACAGGGCGGTAACCACGGGTCAATCGTAGCCGGGACCGCTGACAGTCCCTCCCGGGGATCGGGGTGCCGTGCGGGGACGGCTAGAAATCGGTGTGGCCGAGGTCGGCCCGGGGCACGAAGCGGGCCCGGGTACTTCCGGTTCCGTGCAGGAACAGCACGACGAGCTCATTGCTCGCCGACAGCACCGGACCCGGCACGTACAGGGTGGTCTGCGGTCCGCGATCCCAGAACCGCCCGAGGTTGAACCCGTTGATCCAGGCCTGGCCCTTGCCCCAGCCGGCCGTGTTCAGGAAGAGGTCGCGTCCCGGTTCGGCGTGGAACGAGCCGCGCGCGAATGCGGGTCCGCTGAGCGAACCGACCGGGGCCGGCAGAACCACCGTGAGGGTGGCGGGCTCGGCAGCCCGAAGCGAGTCGTAGGCGAAGGTCAGGTCGACGTCGAGGTCGGGATCGAGATCGCGCTCACCGACCCTGTCGTGGCAGCGCGGATGCGGGGCGAAGAGCCGGCTTCCGGCCGCGGCGAATCCGTCCAGGTCCAGGGCCAGCACCTGCCAGGGCCCGAGCTGAATTCCGTCGACCGTCGCCGGTCCGATCAGGCCCTTGTCTTCCCCGATTCTCGGGCCGTAGTTGACCCGGCCCTGGTCCTCCACGAGGAGGTCGAGCAGGACGCCCCTCGGCAGGCTGATCGACCGCTCGTGGTGGTCGCGCTGCAGCACGCCGACGGGGTTGCCGTCCACGAACACCTGGGCGCGATCGCGGACCGCCCCGAAGGAGAGCAGGTGCGCGCCCGGTGCCAGCCTGCTGCGGTACAACGCGAACCCGGTGTACTGGCCGAGGGCATCCATGCTCGGCAGCTCGGGAAGGGCGTCGCTGTCCGTATCCGCCAGCTCGCCCAGGGCGTCCCAGAGTGTCACCGACTCATCGAGCTCGACCTCGAACGTGGGCGCGGCCGGCACGGCTTCGGGCAGTTCGGCGGGCACAGGCGCGTACCGCGCGAGCACCTCGCGGAAGGCGAGGTACTTCTTCGTCACCTCGCCGCTCTCGGAGAGCGGCGCGTCGTAGTCGTAGGAGGTGGCCGTGGGCTGGAACACGCCCTTGTCGTTCGCCCCGTTCGTGAAGCCGAAATTGGTGCCGCCGGTGAACATGTACAGCGACACGGACGCGCCGGTGGCGAGCAGGTCGTCAAGCTCGCGGGCAGAGTCCTCGGCCGAGGTGGTGTGGTGGTGGGCGCCCCAGTGGTCGAACCAGCCGTTCCAGAATTCCGCGCACATCAAGGGCCCGGTCGGCTGGTGGCGACGCAGGGTCGCGAGTCGTTCGGTGGCACGGGAGCCGAACGAGCCGGTCTTGTGCAGGCCAGGCAGACTGCCGTCTGCGAGCATCTGGTCGGTAGGCTGGTCGATCGTGGTGAGCGGCACGGTGATGCCGCCGGCTCGGTTGAGGTCGACGAGTGCGCGAAGGTAGTCCTTGTCGTTGCCGTATGCGCCGTATTCGTTCTCGATCTGCACGAGGATGACGGGGCCGCCCCTGTCGATCTGCCGGGAGGCCACGATCGGCAGCAGCTGCTCGAAGTACTCGGCGACCGCCGCGAGGTAGCGCGGCTCGTTGCGGCGCACGCCGACGGCCGGGTCGCGGAACAGCCAGCCGGGCAGGCCGCCGTTGTCCCATTCGGCGCAGATGAACGGGCCGGGTCGCACGATGGCGTACATTCCCTCTGCGGCGATGAGGTCAAGGAACCGGGCCAGGTCGAGCCCGGCATCGGTCCGGAACTGGCCGCGGACCGGCGAGTGGGCGTTCCAGGCCACATAGGTCTCGATGGTGTTGAGCCCCATCAGCCGGGCCTTGTGGATGCGATCGGCCCAGTGGTCTGGATGCACCCGGAAATAGTGGATGGCGCCGGCGAGCACCCGGAACGGGGCGCCGTTCAGGAGGAAGTCGGTGTCGCCGATCGCGAAGTCGCCCACGCTCACTGCTCCGCCCTCGGCCGGCTCAGCACCGCGACCCCGGTCGCCGGGAGCGTGAGCGAGTCGGCGGCCAGGGTGCTGTCTCCGAGATCGACGGCCGTGAGGCATCCGTCGAGGAGGGTGAGCGCCACGGTCACCGCCCGCGCGGAATGGTTGATGTAGAAGAGGTACTCGAGGGTGTCCGTTTCGCGCACGGCGAGCTGGACCACGCCGTGCACATCGGCGGGCAGCGGTGAGGCGATTCCGGCATCCGCGGCGAAGCGACCGACGAGGGCGACGAGGGCGACCCTATCGAGTACCGTCGCGACGAAGCTGGCCCGGCCGGCACCGACCGCACGGCCGGTGACGGCCGGCACGCCGGGGAACGGGCCGTCGTCGAAGCGGGCGAGCACGTCGACGTCGTTCTGCACGGTGACGTCGTGGGTGAGCAGCGTCCCGGTCGAGCCGGCGGGCAGGTCGCCCGACAACCCGACGGACTGCCCGGCGAGCAGGCCGCCGAATTCCTCGGCGCGCACGCCGAGCAGCTCACGGAAGGCGCCGGGGTAGCCGCCCGGGTGGATATGGTCGTCGGCGTCGGCGATGCCGGAGAAGACGCCGACCGCGAGGTGGCCGCCACCGGTCACATATCCGGTGAGAGCTTCCGCGAGATCGGCCGTGACCACATAGAGCATCGGGGCGATCACCAGGTCGTAGCCGTCGAGGCCGGCTCCGTGCAGCACCGACCGGGCGGGCACGATGTCGGCCTGGAGCCCGTTGGCGAGCGCAGCCGTGTACCAGGTCATGGCCTCGGCCTTGTAGCGCAACAGCTCGGTGGGGTGCGAGTCGAGCTCGGAGGCCCACCACGAGTCCCAGTCGAAGAGGATGCCGATGCGGGCCTGCCGGGTGCGGCTGCCGGCGATCGCGGCGAGGCCGGCAAGGTCGCCGCCGAAGCGGGCGACCCTGCGGAAGACCGAACTGTCTTCGCCCGCGTGCGGGAGCATCGCGGAGTGGAACTTCTCGGCGCCGGCCAGCGACTGGCGCCACTGGAAGAAGCAGACCGCGTCCGCGCCATGCGCGACGTGCGTGAGGCTGTCGCGGCGCAGCTGGCCGGGCGACTTCGCCTGGTTGACCGGCTGCCAGTTCACGGCGCTCGTGGAATGCTCCATCAGGAACCAGGGCGCACGATGCGCGATCTGGCCGGTTAGGTTGGCCGAGAACGACAGTTCCTCGAAGGCCTCCGGGTCTGCGACGAGCAGGTAGTGATCGTTGGAGACGATGTCGACCTCGTCGGCCCAGTCCGCGTAGTCCATGCCGCGGGTCTCCCCCATCACCATGAAGTTGGTGGTGATCGGCACCTCGGGCGTCGCCTGCCGCAGGATCTCGCGCTCGGCGACCAGGTAGTCCTTGAGTGCGTCGCTCGAGAACCGGGCGAAGTCGAGTTGCTGGGTGGGGTTCGGGTGGGTGGCGGCGAGGCGCGGCGGCAGGATCTGGCTCCAGCTCGAATAGTTCTGGGACCAGAACGCGGTGCCCCAGGCCCGGTTGAGTTCGACGAGCGAGCCGTAACGGCCTGCGAGCCAGCCGCGGAAGGCCGCAGCGGCGTCGTCGGAGTAGTCGTAGACGTTGTGGCAGCCGAGTTCATTGCTGATGTGCCACATGGCGAGGGCGGGATGGTCGGCGTAGCGCATGGCCATCTCCTCGACGAGGGCCAGTGCGTAGCGGCGGAAGACCGGGGAGGTCGGACGCCACTGTTGGCGGCCGCCGGGCCAGATGGTCTCGCCGAGCCGGTTCACGGGCAGCACCTCGGGGTGCGCCTCGGTCAGCCAGGGTGGCGGGCTCGCGGTGGCCGTGGCGAGGTCGACGGCGATGCCGTTGTCGTGCAGCAGGTCGATGGCACGGTCGAGCCAGCCGAAATCCCAGCTGTCGATCGTGGGCTGCAGCAGCGCCCAGGAGAAGATGCCGAGGCTGACGATGTTCACGCCGGCCTCGCGCATCAGCCGCATGTCCTCGGCCCAGACCTCTTCCGGCCACTGCTCGGGGTTGTAATCGGCGCCGTAGGCGAGGCGGCCGGTTGCGGAGGGCAGGCTCTCGGTGCCGTCGGCGAGGGTGTGCGCTTCGGGCCAGCGCACCCACCGGGCGGCTGTGGTCGTGCTCACGGGGCTCATGCGTCGCTCCGGGCGGCCAGACGCACGATCGACCAGGACAGGGCCGGAAGTACGACGGTCACCGCGTCGCCGTCTTCAGACAGCGTCACCTCGTCCAGCTTCGCCGGCACAACGGCCTCCGGGTGGTCGGCGTTGTTCGTGCTGAACCGGTCGCCTCCGTCCGGGGCGTGCACGCTCTGCGCGGACAGCACGGCGCGGGCACGGGCACCGGCGAGGTCGACAGCCAGGGTCAGCGGGGCCGTCTCGGACCGGTTGACCAGATACAGCACGATCTCCTCGTCGGTGGCTGTCGCAGCGGCATCCGCCAGGTTGACCGTGCCGTAGGCGACAGTGCTGTAAGTGTCGGAGTGGATCGTGGTGGCGAGCACGTCGCCGCGGGCGGCGCCTGCGGTCAGCGCGAAGGGGAAGAAGGTGGTCTGTCGCCAGGCCGGTCCGCCGGGTTCGGACCGGATGGGGGCGATCACGTTCACGAGTTGGGCGAGATTGGCCATTGAGACCCGGTCGCTGTTGCGCAGCAGGGAAATCAGCAGGGAGCCGACCACGACGGCGTCGCTGACGTTGTACTCGTCTTCGATCAGGCGGGGGTGGGCGTTCCAGTCGCCGGTGAGCAGGTCCTCCTTGTCGACCTCGTTGAAGCGGGTCTGGTACCAGACGTTCCACTCGTCGACGCTGACGCCGATGAAGCGGTCGACGCCTCGCTCGGCCGCTACCTCGTCGATGATCGCCGCGACGTCCCCGATGAAGCGGTCCAGGCCGACGCCGGAGGCCAGGAAGCTGCCGAGGTCGCCGGGCTTCTCCTCGTAGTAGGCGTGCAGGGAGATGTGGTCGACGAGGTCGATGGTGTGCCCGAGCACCGTGCGTTCCCAGCTGCCGAAGGTGGGCATCTCGGCGTTGGAGCTGCCGGCGACGACGAGTTCGATGGTGGGGTCGACCCACTTCATCACCCGGGCGGTCTCGGCGGCGAGGCGCCCGTATTCCTCGGCGGTCTTGTGACCGATCTGCCAGGGGCCGTCCATCTCGTTGCCGAGGCACCAGACGCGGATGCCGAACGGTTCGCTGCGACCGTTGGTCCGGCGCTCGTCGGAGAGAGTAGTGCCTCCCGGGTGGTTGGCGTATTCGAGCAGGGCCGCGGCTTCCGCTACCCCCCGGGTGCCCAGATTCACGGCCTGCATCATCTCGACGCCGGCGGTCTCTGCCCAGGCGGCGAATTCGTGCAGGCCGACCTCGTTGGTCTCGATGCTGTGCCAGGCCACGTCGAGGCGCACGGGGCGCGCGTCGCGGGGGCCGACACTGTCTTCCCAGCGGAAGCCGGAGACGAAGTTGCCGCCGGGATAGCGGATGAGGCTCGGGTTCAGTTCCCGCACCAGGGCGAGCACGTCCTCGCGGAATCCCTCCGCATTCGCGGTGGGATGACCGGGTTCGTAGATTCCCGTGTATACGGCGCGGCCCATGTGCTCGACGAAGGAGCCGAAGATCCGGGGCGAGACGGGCGCCACAACGTCGTCGCGGGTGATGCTGAGCCGGGCGTGCAACACGGGAGAAGATCCTCTTTGTTCGGTGCGACGGGTGTTCGGTGTGAGTTTTCGAAGGCGACGGAAAAGGGTGGGCCCGGACCAGGCCCACCCTTTTCCGGCGGTGGCGCAGGCTGTTACTTGCTGGTGACGGTGAAGCCCTGCTGGTTGCCGTAGTCGGCGGAGGCCTTCTGCCACGCGGTCAGGCCGGCGTTGATGTCGGACTTGGCGGCATACGCCTGGCCGACCGTGTCTTTGAAGATGCTGTTCGAGTAGACCTGGAACGGCAGGTAGCTCCAACCGGGAACGACATCCTTCGCGGACTGAACGAGGACCTCATTGATCTTCTGGCCTCCGAAGTAGTCGCTCGTGGCGTTCAGGAACTTGTCGGAGTTCAGGTCGGCGACGGTCGACGGGAATCCGCCGGCGTCGATCGAGATCTGGGTGCCGGCGCCTTCGTTCATGTACTGGAGGAATCCGGCAGCCACGAGCTTGTTCGTGCTCTGCTCGAGGATGGCGTCTCCGCCGCCGCCGTTCTCGGCGCTTGCCGTGTCGCCGGCCTTGTACGTCGGCATCGGTGCGACTCGCCAGTTACCGGAGGCCTCCTTGACGCCGGTTTCCAGGTTTCCGGGCATCCAGGCACCGATATTGAGGGTGGCGATGGTGCCGTCGCCGAGGCCCTTGTACCATTCGTCGCTCCAGCTGGGCGTTGCGGCAAGGAGGTCGTTGCTGAGCAGCGTGTTCCAGTTGTCCGCGAACTTCTTCGAGCCCTCGTCCTGGAGGTTGATGCTGACCTTGGTGGAGTCCGTCGTGGTGTACGGCTTTCCGCCGGCCTGCCAGATCATGCTCGTGGTGAAGCCGGCGTCGCCGGTGTCGTTGGTGATGTACGCCTTCGGGTTGGCCGCGTGCAGCTTCTTGGCCGTTGCGACGTACTCGTCCCAGGTGGTGGGAACGGTGAGGCCGTACTTGTCGAAGACGGCCTTGTTGTAGAACATGGCCATGGGGCCCGAGTCCTGCGGGAGGGCGTAGATGCCGTCGCCGAGCTTGACCGATCCCCAGGTGCTGTCGGTGTATTCGGACGCGAAAGAGTCGAAGCCGTAGGCGCTGAGGTCGGCGAGCGACTTGGACAGTGCGAACTGCGGAAGCGCGTAGTACTCGATCTGGGCGATGTCCGGCGCGCCGGACCCGGCCTTGATCGCGTTCTGCAGCTTGATGTACTGGTCATTGCCGGTTCCCGCGTTGACGACCTTGACGGTCACGTTCGGGTGTTCCTTCTCGAACGCCGCGGCGATCTTCTCCACGGCCGGGGCCCAGGCCCAGACGGTGATGGTCGACTTCTCGTTCAGGGCCGCGGTGATGTCCGCTGCGCTTGCGGTCGATGCTGCGGTCGATCCGGTTCCGGATCCGGAACATGCGGCGAGGGACATGCTGAGCGCGAGTCCGGTGGCGACGACGACCGCGGTGCGACGCAGTGCCTTCCTGGTGCTGTGTGGTGCTTTCATGAAATGCCTTTCACTTCCTTGTAAATGGATGAACTTCGGTGCGGGACAGGTTGTGCGGTCGAGAGGGTTGGAGGGTCACGCCTTGACGCTGCCGGCGGCGAGGCCGGACTGCCAGTAGCGCTGCAGGAACAGGAACGCGACCACGATCGGGATGATCGTGAGCATCGAGCCGGTGATCACGAGGTTGTAGATCACGTCGCCGCCGACGGTCTGCGCCTGGTTGCTCCACTGCTTGAGTCCTACGGTGAGCGGGTACCAGGTCGGTTCGCTCAGCATGATCAGGGGCAGGAAGTAGTTGTTCCAGGTGGCCACGAGGGTGAACAGCAGCACGGTCACGAGGCCGGGGGCGAGGAGCTTGAGCGAGATGGTGAAGAAGGTGCGGAATTCGCCCGCTCCGTCCATGCGTGCGGCTTCGAGCACCTCGGTCGGCACGGCGTCGAGGGCGTAGGTCCAGATCAGGTACAGGCCGAACGGGCTGATCAACGAGGGCAGGATGACTGCCCACGGCGTATTCGTGAGGCCCATCTGGCTGAACATGAGGAAGGTCGGGACCGCGAGGGCCGTGCCGGGGATCGCGACGGCACCGAGGACGACCGCGAAGACGGCCTTCTTGCCGGGGAAATTGAATTTGGCCAGTCCGTAGCCGCCGAGGGCCGCGAGGAAGGTGGCCCCTCCTGCCCCGACGACGACGTACATCAGGGTGTTCCCGAACCAGCGGACGAAGACTCCGTCGTTGTAGGTGACGGTCGCGACGATGTTGTCCCAGAGCGCGTTCGGGCCACTGAACCAGAGGCCGAACGAGTTGAGCAGCTCGGCCTGGGTCTTGGTCGAGTTCACGAAGAGCCAGAACAGGGGCAGAAGGCTGTAGAGGACCAGCGCGCCCATGATGATCGTGAGCAGGATCGACTTCTTGGTGTGCAGGCCCTGGTTGGACTTGTTCGTGCGGGTGTAGCGGGACATCCGTGGGGCCTTGGCGTGGCTTGCGGACACGTTCACTCTGGCCTGGTCGGTGGTGGACATCTCAGACCTCCTTCCGCGAACCGGAGTTCTGCACGATGTAGGCGATGACGGCCGTGAAGAGGCCGACGATGATCGCGATGGTGGCCGAATAGTTGTACTGCTGGCCCGCGAAGGACAGGTTGTAGGCGTACATGTTCGGAGAGAAATAGGTCGAGATGGTGTTGGGCGCCAGGGACTGCAGGATGCTCGGCTCGTTGAAGAGCTGGAAGCTGCCGATGACCGAGAAGATGCCGCCGATCACGATCGCGGGACGCAGCGCCGGCATCTTGATGCTGCGGATGATGCGGAATGCACTGGCCCCGTCGAGAGAGGCCGCCTCGTAGAGGTCGGTGGGGATCACTCGGAGAGCCGCGTAGAACAGGATCATGTTGTAGCCGATGAATTCCCAGGTGACGATGTTGCCGATGCTCGCGAGCACCCAGCTGCTCCCGAGCGGGTCAGGAATGGCGAGGTGGAAGAAGTCGTTGAGGTTGCCGACCAGGCCGAACTTGGTGCCGTACATGAAGCCCCACATGAGGGTGGCGACCACCGCGGGAACGGCGTACGGCAGGAAGATCGCGATGCGGAAGAAGCTGGACAGGTGCAGGCGGGCACTGTCGATGGCCAGGGCCGCGAAGAGCGCGATTCCGAGCATGACCGGAACCTGGACGACGAAGAACAGGGTCACCCGCCCCATCGACTCCCAGAACTTGGGATCCGTGAGCGCCTGGCCGTAGTTCGCGAAGCCGACGAAGGAGTTCCCTCCGACGAGCTGCTCCTTGAAGAAGCTCAGGTAGATCGAATACAGCACCGGGGCGATCAGGACAAGGGCGAAGACGACCATGAACGGGGCAATGAACTTCCAGCCGGTCCAGTCGCGCTTCTGCACGTGTGGCTTCCGGGGGCCCGAAAGCGCCTGGCCACTGGGGGTGAGCGTTGACAGCGTCGTCATTCCTGTTTCTCTGACTCGGTAGTGTGGTGCGGCGGGGGAAGGATTCGAGGTTCCTGGTCATGTTTGCGTAAACATGACGTGTAAGCACGCTAGCATGTTTACGTAAACATACGGAAGTATTTTCCGGGACCCGGGAGGGCACGTGGCAAAGATCAGCCCCGCCGACGGCGCTGGCCGTTCCGCGCCCGCGACTCCCCCGACACCATTGGCTCCCTCGACACCCGTGACCCCGTCGACCCGCGGAGTGCAGCGCCTGCCGTCGATGGCGGATGTCGCAGCCCTGGCCGGCGTCTCCTCCCAGACCGTGTCCCGGGTGGTGAACGCCCGCAGCAATGTCGACTCCGATACGCGGGACCGCGTGCTCGCGGCCATGGACGAGATCGGCTACCGGCCCAACAGCGCCGCCCGAGCCCTCAAGTCCGGCCGGTTCAGCACGATCGGCGTGATCATGTTCACCCTGTCGAGCTTCGGAAACATGCGTACCCTCGACGCCGTCGCGATGGCGGCGGCGAAGGCTGGGTACTCGATCACTCTCATCCCGGTGACGAGGCCCACCCAGGGGGCGGTCACCGGCGCCGTGACCCGGCTGGCCGAGCAGGCCGTTGACGGCATCGTGATCATCATGGAAGCCCACATGCTCGACCGGATCGACGTGAGCGTGCCGACCGGGCTTCCCGTCGTGATCGTCGACTCCGACGCCGGCGCCCGGTACACCGTCGTCGACACCGACCAGACCGAGGGTGCCCGCTTGGCCACGCAGCACTTGCTCGACCTCGGGCACCGCACGGTCTGGCACATCGCCGGCCCGGAGTCTTCCTTCTCGGCCGGTCGCCGTACCGCATCCTGGCGTAACACCCTGAAGGCGGCCGGCGCCCCGGTACCGCCCGTGCTCGAGGGCGACTGGAGCGCGCAGAGCGGCTATGTCCACGGCGTCACCCTGGCCGCCGACCCGCTCGTGACGGCGATCTTCGCCTCCAACGACCAGATGGCCCTCGGGGTCATGCGCGCCATGCACGAAGCCGGCCGGGCCTTGCCCGCCGACGTGAGCGTCGTCGGCTTCGACGACATGCGCGAGTCGGACGATTTCTGGCCCCCGCTGACGACGGTGCACCAGGACTTCGCCCAGGTGGGCCGGCTCTGCATCGAGAAGCTTTTGCGGCAGATCGACTCCCCCGGTGCATCCGTTCCGGGCACCACGATCGTGCCGACCCACCTCGTGGTGCGCGGGAGCACGGCGCGCAGAACCTCCTGAGGCGCCGTTCGCACGCACCTCGTGTCGTGAGGAGATGACTCCGGCAGGGGCACGGAGCACGATGACGCCCCGAGGATTCGCAACGTCGGAGATCTTCGCGACACGCCGTGAATCCGGGCAGCGGATGCGGCGCGTCGCGAGCTTCTCCGACGTTTCGTCGGAGCGACCACGTGCACGCCCTGCGGAACTCCCTCGCGCCGGGCATCCGCTGACACGCGCCTCGATTGCGCATTGTCGGAGATCTTCGCGACACGCCGTGAATCCGGGCAGCGGATGCGGCGCGTCGCGAAAATCTCCGAGGTTGCGTCTGTGAGGCCGTGGGGCCGGCCCGCACCAGCGCCGCACGGCTCCCCCACAGGCTCGGGGTCTGCGCAGTTCTCCCCAAGCACGCCCGCCGCCCGCCTCCGGGCGCCGGTGCGCGGCATCCTCGCCCCGTGGACGAGAATCGGAACCGGTACGCCCCTGCGCCCCCACCTCCGGGCGCGAGCGACGACACGCGCCCCACAACTGCCCCGGCTCCGGCGACCACCACCCCTGCGACGTTTCTCTGCGGCTTCGGGCACGCGAGTACGGCCGCCGAACTGCGCCGGTTCGGGGTGACGGTGGCGCGGGTCCGTGCCGCCATCGCCGACGGCACGATCGAACGCGTCGCCCGCGGATCGTATGTATGCCCACACGCCGGCCGTGACCAACGCGACGCCGCAGCAGTGCACGCACAAGTTACCTGCCTGAGCGCCCTGGAGCCGGCGCGAGTATGGACCGGCCTGCCGCACGACGCCCTGCACCTGCAAGTGCCGCCGAACGGGCGCGGGAAGCGCCCGTCGCGAACGAGCGACGGGCGGGTCATCGTGTACCACTGGGCCACGCCGCGCTACCCGGACCGGGCGAGATCCTGGCTTGTCGGGCCGATGGAGGCGGTGTGGCAGGCGATGCGCTGCCTCGACGAGGAGCATGCGATCGCATGCCTCGAGTCCGCGGTGCACGAAGGGGTGCTGACGCGGGCAGAGGTGGGCGTGCTGTGTCGTGCGGCTCCGGCGCGGCTGCAGCCGGGCATCCGCGATCTCGAGTTCACGGCGGACTCAGGGCTCGAGACGATCGTGCGCCGGCGTCTCCGGCACGCCTGGTACACAGTCGTCGCGCAGGTGCGGGTGCCCGATATCGGCGACGAAGACCTGCTCGTCGAGGACTGCGTCGCGCTCGAGATCGACGGTGCTCGCTGGCACGGAGCCGATCGGTTCCACCCGGACCGCATTCGCGACCTCAAGACCGAGGCCCTCGGGCGGCGTTCGATTCGGCTCACGCACGACCAGATCCTGTTCGA
This sequence comes from Cryobacterium sp. 10I5, assembly GCF_035019865.1. NCBI lineage: Bacteria > Bacillati > Actinomycetota > Actinomycetes > Micrococcales > Microbacteriaceae > Cryobacterium > Cryobacterium sp. 10I5. Next base: position 37,286 of record NZ_JASJVI010000015.1, on the reverse strand, counting down.
GTGGGAGACGACGTTCCTGGCGATCAAGCGCGTGGTCGACGACGCCGTCTTCGTGCGGGCACACCACGTCGGGCCCGTGCTCTTTGCGAAGCATGACCCGTTGTAGAACAGATTCTCGCTGCCGAATGCCGCGATGCCGCAACGTAAGGTCGGAGATTTTCGCGACACGCCGCGCGACCGGGCAGCGGATGCCGTGTGTCGCGAAAATCTCCGACATCACGTTCGCCGACCCGGACCCCGTCCACACCCAGAGGGCGGCCTCGGCGTCACTTCAACGGCGGAACGGCCGCCCCCGAGGGGACGGCCGTCAGGCGTTGTGCGGGTTGCTGGTTACGCGGCCTTGATCGTCTCGAGGGTCTGGCGAGCGATCTCGAGCTCCTCGTTCGTCGGGATGACGAGCACGGTGACCTTCGAGTCATCGGTCGAGATGACGCGGGCGACCCGGGAGAACGGGTCGTTCTTCGCCGGGTCGATCTCGATGCCGAGGAATTCGAGTCCGGCGAGGGCGCCGGCCCGGACGATTCCCGAGTTCTCGCCGATGCCGGCGGTGAAGACGATCACGTCGAGTCCGCCGAGCTGGGCGATGTAGTTGCCCACGTAGCCGCGGATGCGGTGGTAGTAGACGTCGAGGGCGGCCTGGGCGACCGCGTCCCCGGCTACGGCGGCGTCTTCGACGTCGCGCATGTCGCCGTTTCCGGTCAGTCCGAGCATGCCACTCTGCTTGTTCAGCAGGGTGTCGAGCTCTTCGATCGACATGCCGGCCTTGCGGTGCAGGTGGAACAGTACCGCGGGGTCGATGTCGCCGGAGCGGGTACCCATGACGAGTCCCTGCAGCGGGGTGAGGCCCATCGAGGTGTCGATCGAGACGCCGCCGTCGACCGCGCACGCAGACGCACCGTTGCCGAGGTGCAGCACGATCGTCTTAAGCTCGGCGAGCGGGCGGCCCAGGAACTCCGCGACGGCCTCGGACACGAACTTGTGCGAGCTGCCGTGTGCTCCATACCGACGGATGCTGTACTCGGCCGCCAGAGCGGTGTTGATCGCGTAGGTGTACGCCGGTGCCGGCATCGTCTGGTGGAACGAGGTGTCGAACACGGCGACGTGGGGCACGTCCGGGAACTGGGCGCGGGCCGCGTTGATGCCCTGCACGTGTGCCGGGTTGTGCAGGGGCGCGAGGTCGGAGAGCGCGCTGATCTGGGCGAGCACCTCGTCGTCGATCACGGTCGGGCCCTGGAAGATGCTGCCACCCTGCACGACCCGGTGGCCGACGGCCACGAGGTTCGCCGTGCTGAGCTGCGGGCCGCTCGCGGCGAACGTGGCGAGCATCACGGCGAAACCGGCGGTGTGGTCCGGGATCGGCAGCGTCTGCTCGACGCGGTCGGCGCCAGCGGCGTTGTGACGGGCGTGCCCGCTCGCCTCGCCGATGCGCTCGACGAGTCCGCTCGCGAGCTCGGTCTCCGTAGCCATATCGATCAGCTGGTACTTGAAAGATGAGGAACCGGAGTTGATGACCAAGACGGCGCTCATGCGGACACCGTCGCAGTCGCGGCGGCAGCAGCGGCGGCGGAGTCGAGCGACGCCGCCTGGATTGCGGTGATGGCGACGGTGTTGACGATGTCCTGCACTAGTGCTCCTCGGGAAAGGTCGTTGATCGGTTTGCGCAGGCCCTGCAGGACGGGGCCGAGCGCGAGGGCGCCAGCGCTGCGCTGGACGGCCTTATAGGTGTTGTTACCGGTGTTGAGGTCCGGGAAGATGAAGACGGTGGCCTTGCCGGCCACGGCCGAAGCCGGCATCTTCACAGCGGCGACCGCAGCATCCGCTGCCGCGTCGTACTGGATCGGGCCTTCGATGAGCAGGTCGGGGCGACGCTCACGCACGAGTGCGGTCGCGGCGCGGACCTTGTCGACGTCCGCTCCCTTGCCCGACTCGCCGGTCGAGTAGGAGAGCATCGCGATGCGCGGCTCGATGCCGAACTCGACGGCCGTCTCCGAAGCGGAGATGGCGATGTCGGCGAGCTGCTCGGCGGTCGGGTCGGGGTTCACGGCGCAGTCGCCGTACACGAGGACCTTGTCCGCGAGGGCCATCAGGAACACGCTCGACACGACGGACGTGTTCGGGCGGGTCTTGATGATCTCGAAGCTCGGGCGGATGGTGTGCGCGGTGGTGTGCGTGGCACCGGAGACCATGCCGTCTGCAAGGCCCATCTGCACCATCATCGTGCCGAAGTAGGACACGTCGGTGACGACGTCCCTGGCCTGGTCGATGGTGACGCCCTTGTGGGCGCGCAGGCGGGCGTACTCCGTGGCGAACTTGGTGCGGAGCTCCTCGTCGAAGGGGCTGATCACCTGGGCCTTGCCGATGTCGATGCCGAGCCCGATCGCGCGGGAGCGAACATCGACCTCTTCGCCGAGAATGATGATGTCGGCCACATCGCGGGCCAGCAGGGTCGCGGCTGCGCGCAGCACGCGGTCGTCCTCCCCCTCGGGCATCACGATGCGCTTGCGGTTCTTCCGGGCACGTTCGAGCAGCGTGTACTCGAACATGAGCGGCGTCACGACGTCGGCGCGGCTGACCTTGAGGCGGTCGAGCAGAACGGATGCCTCGACGTGGCCTTCGAAGAGGGCGAGCGCGGTGTCGAGCTTGCGCTGCGAATCCGCGGCCATCCGGCCGGGGGTGTGCGTGATGCGCACCGCGGCCTCGTAAGACGCGAGTTCGGTGCGGATGATCGGCACAGACGAAGCGAGTCCCTCGACGAGCTGTTCGATCTCCGTCGGGAGGTCGAAACCGCCGACGAGGATGATGCCCGCAATAGAGGGGAACGTCGCTGAGGAGTTCGCCATCAGCACGGCGAGGAGCACATCGGGGCGGTCGCTCGGGATGAGCACCACCGCGCCGTCGAAGAGGCGCGGCAGCACGTTGACCATCGACATCGCCGCGACGACGACTCCGAGGGCTTCACGGGACAGGAGCGCCGGGTCCCCCTTGACGAGGGTTCCCTTCACGGCCTTGAGAATGCTCTTCATGCTCGGTGCGACGATGTACGGGTCTTCGGGAATCGCCCAGACCGGCACGTTCGTGAGTTCGCTTCCGGGGGCGTCGACGACGTCGCGGACGGCGCCGATCACGTCGTCGAGGCGCGTCGGATCGGCGCGGTTGACGATGACTCCGAGCAGGGAGACGTGCTCGTTGCGCAGTTCGGCAATGGTGACATCCGTCAGCTGGCGGATGTCGTCCGGGGTGCGCGGGTCGCTCTGGCCGAGCCGGTCGTCCTGGTTGAGCGTCTCGCCCTGGCCGGAGCCGACGCGACCGCCGAGAACCAGCAGCACCGGGACGCCGAGGTTGGCGGCGATGCGGAGGTTGAAGGCGAGCTCGGTCGGGCTGCCGACGTCGGTGTAATCGCTTCCGATGACGACGACCGCGTCACACTGGGCCTCGACGGCCTTGTAACGCTGCACGATGCGGCCGAGTGCCGCATCGGGGTCGAGGTGGACCTCGTCATAATGTACGCCCACGCATTCGTCATACGTGAGCGGGGTGCTCGTTGCGGCGGTCGCACTCGCGGCTTTGCCCGCAGAGAGGTGTTCGAGCAGGAGCTCGAGCACATAGTCGGGATGGTTGGACGTTCGGGCGACGGGACGGAAAACGCCGACCCGTTCGACCGAACGAAGCAGGGTGTCCAAAACGCCCAGCGCGATCGTAGATTTGCCTGTATAACCCTCGGCGGAGGTGATGTAGATGCTGTCAGCCACGATTAAACGTTATCCCCACCGGTCGAAAGTCCCACATCCACCGGTGTGGCGCCGATGCCGTTTGCATCCCACACCCACTCGGTGACCTCGGGAATGTCTTCACCGAATGCGCGCGTGTAGTCACGGGCGCGGAGGCGGGCATCCTGCATTTCCTGGCGGAGAACACCGGCGCGGGCGCCGAGTCCGGGGACGCGGTCGATGACGTCCATCACCAGGTGATACCGGTCGAGGTCGTTGAGCATGACCATGTCGAACGGGGTCGTCGTCGTGCCGTTCTCCTTATACCCGCGGGCGTGCAGGTTGGCGTGTCCATGGCGCTTGTAGGTCAGGCGGTGGATCAGCCACGGGTACCCGTGGTACGCGAAAACGATCGGCTTGTTCGCGGTGAAGTAGGCGTCGAACTCGGCGTCGCTGAGTCCGTGCGGGTGGTCCGCCTCCGACTGCAGGCGCATCAGGTCGACGACGTTGACGACGCGGACCTTGAGGTCGGGCATCGCTTCGCGCAGGATCGCGGCGGCGGCGAGGATCTCGAGGGTCGGGACCTCTCCGGCTGCGGCGAGGACGACATCCGGTTCGGTGCCGGCGATCTCGGTGCCTGCCCAGTCGAAGATGCCGAGGCCGCGGTCGCAGTGCGCGACGGCCTGGTCCATGGTGAGCCAGTTCGGCGCGGGCTGCTTGCCGGCGACGACGACGTTCACGTAGTCGACGCTGCGCAGGCAGTGGTCGTAGATCGAGAGGAGCGTGTTCGCGTCGAAGGGCAGGTAGACGCGCACGACATCCGCGCTCTTGTTCACGACGTGGTCGATGAAGCCCGGGTCCTGGTGGGAGAAGCCGTTGTGGTCCTGGCGCCAGACGTGCGAGGAGAGCAGGTAGTTGAGGCTCGAGATGGAGCGGCGCCACGGGATCTCGCGGGTGACCTTGAGCCACTTCGCGTGCTGGTTGAACATCGAGTCGACGATGTGGATGAAGGCCTCGTAGCAGTTGAACAGGCCGTGGCGACCGGTGAGCAGGTAGCCCTCGAGCCAGCCCTGGCACTGGTGCTCGCTGAGCATCTCCATGATGCGGCCGGCGCGTTCGAGGTTGGTGTCGCCCTCGTGGTATTCGGCGTCCCAGGTCTTGCCCGTCGCCGCGAACACGGCGGGGGCGAGACGGTTGGATGCCGTTTCATCCGGCCCGAAGATCCGGAAGTTGTCGGGGTTGTCGCGAATGACATCCGCGAGCCAGGTTCCGAGGACCTTGGTGGCCTCATCCGTCGTGGCGCCCGGGGAGGGAACGTCGACGGCGTAGTCGTGGAAGTCGGGGAGGCGCAGCTCCTTGCGGAGCAGCCCGCCGTTGGAGACGGGGTTCGCGCTCATCCGCAGGTTTCCCTCCGGGGCGAGCGCGGCGATCTTCGCGACCGGCGCACCGGACTCGTCGAACAGCTCTTCCGGGTGGTACGAGGCGAGCCAGCCCTCGAGGAGGCGGGTGTGCGCCTCGGTGTCGCGGGCGTCGCTGAGCGGCACCTGGTGCGAACGCCAGGAGTCGACGACCTTGAGGCCGTCGATCATGGTCGGGCAGGTCCAGCCCTTGGGAGTGCGCAGGATGATCATGGGCCAGCGCGGGCGCTCGGTGTCGCCGGCGAGGGCGCGGGCCTTGATGTCGGCGATCTCGTTGAGGACCTCGTCGAGGGTCTCGGCCATGCGCTGGTGCACGAGGAGCGGGTCTTCCTCGTTGAAGCCTCCGGAGACGATGTAGGGCTTGTGGCCGTAACCGCGCATCAGGTCGAGGAGTTCCTCTTCCGGGATGCGGGCGAGGATGGTCGGGTTGGCGATCTTGTACCCGTTGAGGTGCAGGATCGGAAGCACGACGCCGTCGACGAGCGGGTCGACGAACTTGTTGGAGTGCCAGCTCGTGGCGAGCGGGCCGGTCTCGGCCTCGCCGTCTCCGACGACGGCCGCGACGAGCAGGTCGGGGTTGTCGAACGCGGCGCCGTAGGCGTGGCTGAGCGCGTAGCCGAGCTCGCCGCCCTCGTGGATCGAACCGGGCGTCTCCGGTGACGCGTGGCTCGGGATTCCGCCCGGGAAGGAGAACTGGCGGAACAGGGCCTTGACGCCGCGTTCGCTCTGTTCGACTCCGGAGTAGATCTCGGTGTATGTGCCGTCGAGGTAGGCGTTGGCGACCATGCCGGGCCCGCCGTGGCCGGGGCCGGTGACATAAAGGGTGCTGATCTTGCGTTCCTGGATCGCGCGGTTCAGGTGGGCGTAAATGAAGTTAAGTCCGGGGGTCGTTCCCCAGTGGCCGAGCAGGCGGGGCTTAATGTGGTCGCGGGTCAACGGTTCCCGCAATAACGGATTGTCGAGCAGGTAGATCTGCCCCACCGAAAGATAATTCGCGGCTCGCCACCAGGCGTCTACGCTCGCGAGCGCTTCATCACTGAGCGGACGTGGCTGCTGGGTGGGCCACAAGAAGGTTTTATCGGACGTGTTGACCATGGGTGCCTCCGGCACTGTCGGGGCGCGATCCGCGCATAGCCCAGTCTATGAGTAGATATGGAATCGTTATCACGGAATTCTGCACAGTATGCGACGCGCGCGGACTCACTACTGCGCGGTATGCCCGGACCGATGGGTGAGAGGGCGTCAGAGTGCCCTGAGGAAACCGCTTTTCGAGGCCGCGCGGGCATGAAAAAACTCCTCGCGCACCCACCAGAGCCCAGTTACCCTTGCTACGTTTCCGTCCTGGGGGAGTTGGCTGAGATAGCGCCACGCGAGGAGCCTCTCCCAGTTTATGCGCAAAGCCGCACCGAGCCAAAAGCAGGTCCCCGCACACCGCGTTCTCAAGTGCCTCCAGAAACAGGTAAGATTCTTCGAGGTTGTTACCTTCGGGAAATGACCGGCCAGGAGAATTCGCCTAGTGGCCTATGGCGCACGCTTGGAAAGCGTGTTGGGTGAGAGCCCTCGGGGGTTCGAATCCCCCATTCTCCGCCACGTAGTACAAGATCACGAGTGAGCGCACAGCGCCCACAGCCGGGGTTCGAATCCCCCATTCTCCGCCAGTAAAGATTCGTCAGTCGGTGAGCGCACAGCGCCCACAGCCGGGGTTCGAATCCCCCATTCTCCGCCAGTAAAGATTCGTCAGCGGGTGAGCGCACAGCGCCCACAGCCGGGGTTCGAATCCCCCATTCTCCGCCACGTAGTACAAGATCACGGGTGAGCGCACAGCGCCCACAGCCGGGGTTCGAATCCCCCATTCTCCGCCAGTAGAGATTCGTCAGTCGGCGAACGGATGCCGCGGCGCACGCGGCGCCGGCGGCGGCGGCACCTCTTTCGCGGCCACGATCTCGGCGAGCACGATAGTGACGAGACCGCGTTTCGTCTCGACCACGCAGTCGACCGGACCGCACGCGCGGAGGTAGCCGACGGCATCCGTCACCCCGCCCTCGATGGTGCGGCGAACGACGACGCGGGTCCCGATCGCGGCCCCACTCACGAAACGGGCGGCGGCCGCTGCTGCACTACTCATAGGCCGAGCCTACGCGGCGCGGGCTCAACACCCGCGTCAGCGCAACCGGCTGAACGCCTCGACCCGCTCGGTCTCGCCGGCCACGAGGATCACGTCGTCCGCCTCGAGGACCGTCTCGAGGGTCGTGTAGTTCCAGCCGGCGCCGTCGCGGAGGTACGCGGTCACGGTCACCCCGTGCACCGGTCGCACCCGGCTCTTCCCCAGCGGAATGCCGACGGTCTCCTGCGGCGGCGCCATCTTCACCATCGCGAAGTTCTCGCCGATCTCGAGGTAATCCTGCATCACCCCGCGCACGAGGTGCGCGACGCGTTTGCCCATGTCCTTCTCCGGGTAGATGACGTGGGTCACGCCGAGCTGGTCGAGGATCGCGCCGTGCGGTTCGCTCACCGCCTTGGCCCAGATGTTCCCGATGCCGAGCTTGATCAGCAGTGATGCCGTGAGAATGTTCGCCTGGATATCCCCGCCGATCGCGACGACGGCGCTGCTGAAGTCGGCGACGCCGAGCTGGCGCAGGGTCTCCTCCTTCGTCGAGTCTGCGCGCACGACGTGGGTGAGCAGGCCGTTGTGCGCCTGCACGATGTCCGCGTCGCCGTCGATCCCAAGTACCTCCGTGCCGCTCTTCATCAGTTCGAGGGCGAGCGAGCTGCCGAAGCGGCCCAGGCCGATCACGACGACGGCGTCCTCCCGGGTCATACGGGAGCTCGAGCGACGCCCGAAAAGGGAGAAATTAGCCAATGATCGGCCTTTCTATCGGTAGTTCAAAGGCCGCAGGTCGCTGCCGGAGCGCGAGTGCCGAGGCGAAGGTGATGGGGCCGAGCCGGCCGATGAACATCAGGAGCATCAGCAGCACCTGGCCACCGACGGGCAGGCTCGACGTGATCCCCGTCGACAGGCCGACCGTGGCGAACGCGGAGATGACCTCGAAGAGCAACACGTCGAGGCTGAAGTCGGTCAGGAGCATGAGGACGACCGTCGATGCGGCGATGAGGGCCACGGCGATCAGCACGATCGTGACGGCCTGACGTTGCACGGCCCTGGCGAGTTGCTTGCCGAAGACGTTGACCGCGCCTTCTCCCCTGATCTCGGCGACGAGGACGAAGAAGAGCACGGCGAATGTCGTCACCTTGATGCCGCCCGCGGTGCCCGCGGGTCCCCCACCGATCAGCATCAGCACGTCAGTGCCCAGCAGGCTCGCCGAATCCATCTGGCCCCAGTCGATGGTGTTGAAGCCACCCGACCTGGCCTGCACGGATTGGAAGAAGCCGGCGAGCACCTTGTCCGGCCCGGCGAATTGGCCGAGCGTGGCGGGGTTCGACCATTCGACGGCACTGAGGTAGACGGTGCCGGCCACGAGAAGGACGACGGTCGCAGCGAGCACGATCCGGGTGTTCATCACCCACTTGCGCGGCAGGCGAGGGTAGCGCCGCAGCTGCACGAGCACCGGGAAGCCGAGGCTGCCGAGGATGACCGCCGCAGCGATCGGCAGGGAGATCCACGGGTCGGTCGCGTAGGACATCAGGCTGTCACTGAACAGGGCGAAGCCCGCGTTGTTGAAGGCGGAGACCGCGTGGAAGAGGCCGAGCCAGACGGCACGCCCCGGGGGCTCCCCGTACCCGAAGAGGAACCTCGCGCCGAGCAGCGCGGCGACGCACAGCTCGATGACCACGGATGTCGTCACGATGCCGAGCAGGAGACCCCGCACGTTCTCGAGTCCGACGCTGCCGCTCTCGGCAGCCGCGGTGATCCGGGACCGGAGGCTCATCTTCCGCAGCACCGAGAGGCCGACGACGGACGCGAACGTCATGATGCCGAGCCCGCCGACCTGGATCAGCAGCATGATCACGACCTGGCCGAAGGGCGTCCAGTGCGTGGCCGTGTCGACCACGACGAGCCCGGTGACGCAGACCGCGCTCGTCGCCGTGAAGAGGGCCTCGAGCAGGGTCGACCCGCCCGGGCCGGTTCGGGCGACCGGCAGCATCAGCAGTGCCGTGCCGATCGCGATCGTCAGGGCGAAGGCCGCGACGCCGACCTGGGCCGGGTGGGCCCGGAATCTCGGTGGCTGCGCGCGACGAAGCGCGCTGGGAGAGTCTGGCACGAGCCCACTCTACGGATTCCAATCCACTCCGACGAGGGCTCCGGACTACTTGTGCGGCCCGGGGAATACCCGAGGCCGGAACGCAACTACGAATTGGAGCTCTTATGAACACCATCACGAAGCGTCTCACCGCCTTTGGAATCACCGGCGTCGCGGCATCCGCCCTGATCGTCTGCGGCTTCGTCGCCCCGGCCCAGGCAGCGGAAACCGGCACCGTCTCCCCGTCGGGCAGCGACAGCAGCAGCCTGGCCAACACGGTCGACTTCGGCCTGCTGAACGACGCGCTGCGCGGCATCGACGCGAACGGGTCCGGCCTGAACGGGTCCGGCGCGAACGGCACCAGCACGGATGCCCTCGGCGGCGGCGTGCTGAACGCCCCGCTGGTCTCCGGTCCGGTCGTCTCGGGCAACTCCGTCGGCAACGGCGCCTCGATCGGCAACGGCACCTCCGTCCCGGTCGCGTCGGGCAACGACGTCCCGGTCGCCTCCGGCAATGACACGGCCGTCACCGCTCCGGTCACGGCTCCCGTGACCGCTCCGCTCACCACCGACACGACCGCGCCCGTCACGGCTCCGGTCACGGCTGCTGCGGGCAACGGCACCTCGGCGTCGGTCGATGACATCGGTGCGAGCGTCAGCGACATCGTCGACGGCGCCCTCAACGGCTCAGGCAGCACCGGCGCCACGAACGGCACCGGCACCGGAATCGACCTCGGCGGCATCCTCGGCCGCTGACCCGGCCAGAGCGACCGGCTGCCCAGCAGCCGCCACCCTGAACCGGGCGGCACGATCCCCTCGTGCCGTCCGGTTTCGGCGTCCGACCGCGCAGCCGGCACGGGAGGGCTGCGTGCTGTCCCCATTAAGGTGGCTACCGACCCGCCCCACTATTAGCGATAATCTGGATACACCGGCGAGGGGGAACACTTAAGGTGAAAGTCACTGGGGGGCCGCTTGTCCGGGCGCATGCCCTGAGGCCGCACGGCCGGTTGCTGCGACAATCCGGCCTGTCCGTGCTGGCCCTCGTCGCCCCGGTTTCCGCCGTTCTCTACTGGCTCACGATCCCGACCGACTCCTGGGGACCTGTCTTCGCCGGCCAGGTCATCCTCTTCGCCATCTGCCTGCTCGCCTCGATCGCGTTCTTCCGCACCGTGATCTGGGTCGACAGGGACGGCGTCTCCGAACGCGGCTTCCTCGGCAGGGTCACGAGCTACGACAAGTCCATGATCGGATCCATCGTGCTGCTCGACCTCTACGAGAGCGGCGCGCTCGACACGCATCCGCAGCTGTTCATCACCGGAGTCGACGGGCGCCTGCTGGTGCGGATGCGCGGCCAGTTCTATTCGCGCGGGGCGATGGAAACGATCGTCGAGCAGCTCGACGCTCCGATCGTGCGCGTCGCCGAACCGATGACGCTGCAGGACCTCAACCGGTCCAGACCCGAACTGCTCTACTGGTTCGAGCGCCGCTTCACAACGCACATCGACTGAGCGGATGCCGCGGCGCACGGCCCCGGGACGCCGCGGATCGGCGCCCGCGAAGGCCGCAGCATCCGTCGCCGCGCCCCCTTGCGCAGGCCGCACCCGAAACGGCGGGCGCGGCCCGCCAAAACCGGCGCGGCCGCCAGCACAACCCGGCGCGGCATGCCGAAACCGGCGCGGCCATCCCCGCGAACGCCGCAGCATCCGTCGCCGCGCCCCCTTACGCAGGCCGCACCCGAAACGGCAGGCGCGCCCCGCCAAAACCGGCGCGGCCATCCCCTCGAGCGCCGCGCTATCCGCCGCCGCGCCCCCTTGCGCAGGCCGCACCCGAAACGGCAGGCGCGGCCAGCCAAAACCGGCGCTGTCGCCAGCAAAACCCGGCGCGGCCCGCTAAAACCGGCGCGGCCATGCGGCGGCGCGGGCGAGCGGATGCCGGCGACGGCTCAGCGCCGGCGGCGGGTTCCGAAGATGCCGGCCACGACTCCCGTCAGGATCGACTTCGTCACGGACGACCCAAGCACCTCCTCGAGCACGCTCTTCTGCGGCTTCGCGCTCGTGCGGGTGCGCGCCGGCCCCGCGGTCTGCCGCATCAGCCGGTCGTATTCGGCCTGTGCCTTCCGGTCGGCCTGCTCTCCTGCCCGCGCGTCCTTCGCCTGCTGCGCGGCGGCGGCCTTCTCGGCCTTCTCGCGCTCCGCGGCCGCCTTCGCCGCGTCGAGCGCCGCCTGCTGGGCGGCTTGCTGCTCGGCAGCGGCCCGGTTGGCCGCCTCGAGCTTGGTCGCGAGGATCTCCCGCGCAGACTCCCGGTCGATCGAGGCACCGTACGTGGCCAGGAGGGGCGAGGCCGCGACGGCCGACTCGATCGCGGCATCCGGCGTCGGAGACATCGAGCCCTGCGGAGCGCGCAGCCGCGTCCACGCGACGGGGCTCGGGGCGCCCTTCTCGTTCATCACCGTCACGATCGCCTCGCCGGTTCCGAGCCCGGTCAGCACCTCTTCGAGGTCGTAACCGGAGTTCGGGAACGTCGAGACGGTCGCGCGCAACGCCTTTGCGTCATCCGGGGTGAAGGCCCGCAACTGGTGCTGCACGCGGGAGCCGAGCTGCGCGAGCACGTCGCCGGGCACGTCCTTGGGGGTCTGCGTGACGAAGAAGATGCCGACGCCCTTCGAGCGGATGAGCCGGACGGTCTGGGTGATCGAGGTGAGGAAGTCCTTAGAGGCGTTCGCGAAGAGGAGGTGAGCCTCGTCGAAGAAGAACACGAGCTTGGGCTTGTCCAGGTCGCCGACTTCGGGCAGGTCGTTGTAGAGGTCGGCGAGCAGCCACATCAGGAACGTGGAGAAGAGCGCCGGCTGGTTCTGCACCCCGGGCACCTCGAGCAGGCTGATCACGCCGCGGCCGTCGGGCGCAGTGCGCAGGAATTCGCGGGTGTCGATCTCGGGCTCGCCGAAGAACACGTCGGCACCCTGGTCGGCGAAGGTGATCAGCTCGCGCAGGATCACGCCGACCGTCGCCGGAGACAGGCCGCCGAGCCCGGCTAGCTCGGACTTGCCCGCCGGGCTGGTCAGGAAGCTCAGCACCGCGCGCAGGTCGGTGAGGTCGAGCAACGGCAGGCCGGCCTGATCGGCGTAGTGGAAGACGAGGCCGAGGCTGGACTCCTGGGTGTCGTTGAGGCCGAGGACCTTGCTGAGGAGCAGCGGGCCGAACCCGGCGACGGTCGCGCGCACCGGCACGCCACGGCCGGTGCCGCCGAGGGAGAAGTACTCGGTCGGGGCGGCCTGGCCACTCCAGTCCTGCCCGATGCCGCGGGTGCGGGCGAGCAGCTTGTCGTTCGGGATGCCCGCGGTCGCGACCCCGGACAGGTCGCCCTTGATGTCGGCGGCGAACACGGAAACCCCGTGCGCGGAAAGCTGTTCGGCGAGCACCTGCAGGGTGCGGGTCTTGCCGGTTCCCGTGGCGCCGGCGACGAGGCCGTGCCGGTTGGTCATCGCGAGCGGGATCCGGATCGGCACGTCGGCGAGCGGGTCGCCGTTGACGAGGGCGCCCATCTCGAGTGCCGGCCCGCCGAAGGCGTACCCGGCCCGGATCACGCCGACCTGGGCCTCGCTGAGCGGTGCCGCGGGTGCCGCGGATGTTCCGGATGTTCCGGCTGTTCCGGATGTTCCGGCTGCTGCGGGTGCCTCGGGTGTCGCGGGTGTTGTCGGCGCCGGCGCCACCGGGTCGGTCCCGGTGTGCGCGGTCTCCTTGGCGGCATCCGACTGCGTCTGAACTGCCGCAGCCTGTACCCTCGCGAGGGCGGCTTCGGCGTCGGCCTGCGCCTGACGGGCCGCGGCGACCGCGGCCTCGGCTGCGGCCTGGAGCTCGGACAGGTGATCGGCGGCGTCGCTCGGATTCATGGCGCGATCCTAACCCCAGATTCCCCCTCCCGTGGGGTGCCCTCGACGTTGTCCGGCGAGGCGGGTCAGGCGGGGTCTGCGGGGCGGGAGGTGAAGACCCAGGAGTCGCCGGCGAGTTCGGGCCGGAGGCCGCGGGCGAATGCCTCGGCGAACACGACGTGGGAGTCGGCGCGCTGCCGGGCTGCGGCATCCGGCGCCTCGGCGCGGAGCCGTTCGAAGTCGGGGTCGAGCAGCAGGGGCCTGGGGGCGGGCAAGCCGTCACGGGTCGGTTCTGCGGCACCCCACTGCGGAAGGGGGGACCCGGCGAGCGCCGCCAGAGTGCGCGGTGAGTCGAGGCGCCAGCGCACCTCGAAGCGGTCGCTGCGGTCGCTGCCGTTGATCGCGTCGTCGAGCCGCCCGTAGAAGTCCGGGTGGAAGGCGGTCACCTCCGCCCCGAGTTTCGCGAGGTTGAAGTGCGCGTTGCGGCGGATCAGCGGGTCGAAGGTCCAGCGCATCTCGCCGACGCCGTGCTCGAGGCAGACCGCGCGCTGGAAGAGTTTGAGCGCGTAGCCGACGCCGCCGCCTCGCAGGCCAGGGGCGACGGCCGCCATGTGCGAGTGCAGGTGGATGCCGCCGGCCCAGCCGAGGAAGCCGAGCGCGGCCCCGACGGACGCGGGTTCCGCTCCGGAGTCGCTCGTGGCGACGAGCACCGTGTTTCCGGCGTGGTCGAGGGCGCGCAGGAGGGAGGTGTCCGGGCTGCGTCCCGCGCCCCAGGTGCTCTCAAAGAGCGCGACGACGGCGGGAAGGCCATCGGGGTTGGCCGCGCGCACGCTGACCGCGGCCGCGTCCGCAGCCGCCAGCGCGACCCGGTACGCGGCCACGAGGGTCTCGGCAGCACTCTCAACGCCATGTGACGGGGGCAGAACGTTCATGCCTCGAGTAGACCACATCCGCGGCAGGCCCGGCCCTCCGTCGAATCGGTTCAGTGGCCTCGGCCAGAGACCCGATCGGCGATCGTCGCGAGCGGCGACGTCGTCGTGCGGCGGCCGCCGTGCTCGGCGCGGTCGGCGATCCCGTACGCGCGGTACAACCCGGTCACCGCAAGCCAGCGCAGCGGCTCGGGCTCCCAGTTCCGCACCCGGTGGTTGACCCAGGGCAGCTCGCTGAGCCCACCAGGGGCACCTGCCGCACCCGCGGCTCCCGCCACCCGCGCGAGGATCAGCTCGGTCAGGGTACGGCCGGCCAGGTTCGTGGTCGCGACCCCGGTGCCGACATACCCGCCGGCCCAGGCGAGCCCGGTCGCCGGGTCGAGGCCCACCGTTGCCGCCCAGTCCCGCGGAACCCCGAGCACGCCCGACCAGGCATGGTCGATCGTGACCCCGGTCGTCGCGGGGAAGAACCGGTTCAGGATGCCGCGCAGTGCGTCGACCGTTCCGGCCGGGGTATGCCCGTCCGAGTCGGTCCTCGACCCGAAGCGGTACGGCACGCCGCGGCCGCCGATCGCGATGCGGTCGTCGGCGGTGCGCTGCGCGTACATGTAGGCGTGCGCCATGTCGCCGAGGGTCTCGCGCCCCTCCCAGCCGATGCTCTCCCAGACCGCCGGCGCGAGCGGCGCCGTCGCGATCAGCGACGAGTTCATCGGCAGCCAGGCCCGGTGCAGGCCGCGCAGCCCCGCGGTGAAGCCTTCGGTCGCCCGCACGACGACGTCCGCGGCGACGACTCCGCGTGCCGTGACGGCGCGGTGCGGGGTGATCTCGGTGACGGTGGTGTTCTCGTAGATCTCGACGCCGAGCGCCTCGACGACCCGGCCGATTCCCGCGGCGAGTTTCGCCGGGTGAATGCGCGCGCAGTGCGGGTGCCACATCGCTCCTGTGGCTCCGGCGACGTTCAAGCGGGCGGATGCCTCCGCGGCCGTCAGGAGTTCGACATCCGTTTCCGCCCACTCCTGTTCGGCCCGGGCGCTCGCCTGGAGCCGACGCTGCTGCGGAACGTCGCACGCCACCGTGAACTCGCCGCCCTTGACGATGTCGGCGTCGATGCCCTCCGCGGCGGCAACCCGGATCACCTCGTCGACAGTGTCGTTCATGGCGGCCTGGAACCGGGCGGCGGCATCCCGCCCGTGCGTGGCGACGTATTGCTCGCGGCCGCCGGTGATGGAGTTGGTCAGCCAGCCGCCGTTCCGCCCCGAGGCCCCGTAGCCGGCGAAGCGCTGCTCGAGGATCACGATGCGCAGGCCGGGCGCCGCCTTCTTCAGGTAGTACGCGGTCCAGAGTCCGGTGTACCCGGCCCCCACGATACAGACGTCGGCCCGCAGCGAACCGGGCAGCGGCTCGCGCTGCGCCGGCCGGCCGAGCTGGTTCCACCAGAAGGAGACCTCGCCGTTGATCACGCCGGGTCTGCCGCGGAAGCAGGCCGCACCAGGCGGTCTTCCATCCCCCAGGGCTCGCCGTACCCGCCGGATGCCTCGCTCGCGCTCATCAGGTCGAGGAACGGCTTCGCGTCGAACGCCTCGGGGCCGAGCACACCGAGGCCGCTCCAGGCGCCGGTCGCGAGCAGTTCGAGCGCGATCACCGGGTTGAGCGCGGTCTGCCAGACCACGCACTGGGCGTCGTACTCGCGCATCGTCCATTCGTTGTCGCTCACGTGGTACAGGTACACCTCACGCGGCGCCCCGTCGACCCCGGTGCCCGTGACCCAGACCCCGGCGCAGGTCTTCCCGGTCATCCGGGGTCCGATCGTGGCCGGGTCGGGCAGGCTCGCCGCGACGACGTCGCGGGGCGCGACCCAGACGGGCCCGGATTCGCTGCGCACCCGTACCGGGATCACGCTGTCGAGGCCGAGGCGGTGCAGGGTCTGCAACACGCCGATGAACTCCTCGCCGAGCCCGTACTTGAAGGTCACGCGCTTCGCGTCGAGCCAGCGCGGCATCAGCAGCACCTCTTCGTGTTCGACGTTCACGCACTCGACCGGCCCGATCCCCTCGGGGAAGTCGAAGATCTCCGGTTCGCTGAACGGCTGCGTCGTGAACCAGCCGCGGTCCTTCTCGAAGATGACAGGCGGGTTGAGACATTCCTCGATCGTGGTCCAGATGCTGAACGAGGGCGCGAAGATCTCCGCGCCGGACTCGTCGCGCACGACGAGATTGGCGCCGTCGCGGGTGCCGAGCTCGTCGATCTCGCTGAACAGGTGGTCGGCGGCGTACCGGGCGAACACGTCCGACAGCCCGGGCTCGACGCCCATCCCGACGAGGGCGAGACGTCCGGCGGTCTCCCAGTCGGCGGCGAGCGCGAACTGGTCGTCGCCGAGCTTCACACCCGTCTCGGTGTACGCGTCCGTCGGGTGCGGCTCGGACAGGCTCATGGCCATGTCGAGGTAGTTGCACCCGGCGGCGAGCGCCCCGGCGAACACGCTCGGCACGAACTTCGGCTCGACCGCGTTCATCACGTGCGTCGCGCCGTGCTCCCGCGCGACGGATGCGACGCGATCCGGGTCACCCGCATCGATCTGGGCCGCCGTGAACCGGGCCGCACTCTCGTCACCGTACTTCGCGGCGACGGCCGCGATCGTCCGTTCCGCACGGCCGAGATCGTAGTCGCTCACGATCACCCGCTCGAAGAACGACCGGCGGGCGATGATCTTGGCGAACGCGTCTCCGACGCCGCCCGCCCCGAC
The DNA here is from genome assembly GCF_035019865.1 of Cryobacterium sp. 10I5. NCBI lineage: Bacteria > Bacillati > Actinomycetota > Actinomycetes > Micrococcales > Microbacteriaceae > Cryobacterium > Cryobacterium sp. 10I5. Next base: position 20,423 of record NZ_JASJVI010000015.1, on the reverse strand, counting down.
TAGGAGGATTCTCATTCGATGACGCTACCGCGCTCATCCGCTGTTGTCTGCCCCGCATCCCGACCAATTCGACGGAATTATTGCCTCAAGCGGTGCGAAACAGCCGTCCCAGCTCCTCGGACCTCACAAAGCCGGTCGAACCGGTTCGGTGGCGGGCGGATGCCGGCGGGCAAGCCGGCGCTCGCCGTCCAGTTTCGCGGCGACGGGCGCCCAGAGCAGCACGGCGACTCCGATGCCGAGCAGGAGGCCGCCGATGGTGTCGGTGAGCCAGTGCGCGCCGAGGTAGGTGCGGCTGACCATCATGGCGACGACCCAGATCGCGCCGGTCGCCCAGACCCACACCTTCGGGAAGATCAGGGCGAGGCAGACGACCATCGTCGCCGCGTTCGCTACATGCCCGGAGGGGAATGAACCGAAATCACTGGTGACCAGCATGTCCTGGGGGCGGGCGCGGCCGAACAGGTTTTTGAGCAGTTGCACGAGCCCGGAACTGACGATCGTTGCCACCAGGAAGTAACCCGCCGCCCAGGGACGTTTCAGCAGGAGCAGGCCGACCAGGATCAGGATCGGGATGATGATTACCCCGGCGATTCCCGCGCCGAGGAAGTTCATCACGAGGGAGGCGTACTCCCAGATCGGGGCCCGGTGCTCGATGATCTCGTCCATCCACTCGGTGTCGATAACGAGCGGATTCCCGTTGTCGCGAAAGACGATCAGGGCGCCGAGGCCCGCGGCGAGGAGTACCGCCACGAGACCGCTGAGGAGAGGCCAGCGCCGGGCGACGCGGCGGGCACTCGGGGCCGCCGCGGTTTCCGGGGCGACGGCGGGTGCAGGGTCTGGCTCGGGTGCGCGGGCGCTGTCATCGTCCATCAGGCCATGTTAGGCCGATGACCCTGTGCTCTCGCCGCACCTGTTCCCACCACGGACACATGTCACCGGTGCGCCGGCCACCCTTGTCGGTGTCGGCACCGGTTCGGCAACCGGCGGGCGCGGGGAACGGCGAGTGCTCAGTGGGCGAGGCGCGGCACCGTGCGTGGGCGCAACACGAACCACAGCGAGCACACCGAGGCGAGCGCGGTCCCGAGCATGACAGCGGCCATCGGCACCGCGGTCGAGACCCCCAGCATCCCGACGACCGGTGAGACGAGGCCCGCGAGCCCGTAGTTGCCTGCCCCGAGGAGCGACGCCGCCGTGCCGGCCTCGTGCGGATGCGCGTTGAGCGCGATCACCTGCACGGAGGGGAAGGTGAACCCGCACGCCGCGATGAAGAACCAGAGCGGCACGATCACGCCCCAGAGCCCGGCGTCGGCAAGGCCGAGCACGAGCATCAGGGTCGCGAACACGGCGAGCGCGGCCGTGGAGCAGGCCAGGATCCACTGCGGGGCGACGTTGTGGCGGTGCATCAGCCGGGAGCTCGTCTGCACCCCGACGACGATGCCGAGGGAGTTCGCCGCGAACAGCACCCCGTATTGCTGCGGCGTGAACGCGTAGACCTGCTGGAACAGGAACGACGACGCAGACAGGTAGGAGAACAGCCCCGTGAAGGTCATCGCGCCGACGACGGCGACACCGACGAAGGTGCGGTCGCCGAGCACCGCACGGTACCGCTGGCCGAGGGTGCTGTGCCCGGCGTGGTGGCGCTCGTTCACCGGCCGGGTCTCGACGATCCAGATGGCGACCGCGGAGATCACGACCGCGCCGTACCCGGCGAGAACGATGAAGATGCCGCGCCAGTTCATCACGAGCAGGAGTTGCGAGCCGAGAACGGGCGCGACAACGGGCGCGAGCCCGCTGATCAGGGCCAGTCGGGACAGCATCCGCACGAGCGGCTTGCCGCCGAAGAGGTCGCGCACCATGGCGAGGGCGACGACGACGCCCGCCGCGGCGCCGAAGCCCATCAGCACGCGGAAGACACCGAGCCAGACGATGTCGGGCGAGAGCGCGGCGCCGACGCTGCTCGCGATGTGGAAGCCGGCCGCGAGCATGAGCGGAAGGCGGCGGCCGACCTTGTCGCTCCACGGCCCGACGATGAGCTGGCCGAGCCCGAACCCGACCATGGTGCCGGTCAGGGTCAGCTGGATGGCGGCCGCGGAGACGCCGAGCTCACTCTGGAGTGTGGGGAACGCGGGCAGGTAGAGGTCGATCGTGAACGGGCCGAGCGCTGTGAGCGCACCGAGAATGAGCACGTACACGAGCCGTTGCCCGCGGGACAGCGCATCACCCGGGTGTCTCCCGGTCGCCCGCAGGTCTGCAGCGGTGATCACGGTCAGCGATTCGGTGGTCACTGCGGGTGCTCCTCTGGTTGCTTTCCCGCGGACGACGGATGCCGCAGGCCGGGTCCGGCTGCGTCGAAAGTCCCCAGGGTGCCAGGTCGCACCTGCGTCCAGCCTACGTCGCGGCCGGCCAGCGGCACCCGGTGTCGCACCGGGTGAGGCCGGCACGCAGACTCGAACAGCCCTCGCCCCGCCTCGAAATGCAGGACGAGAGCCGCCGTGAGGCTGTCACAGCCTCAGCGACCCGCTCATCCTGCGTTCCGCCGGCTGCGGCATCCGCTTCAGTCCGGTTGCTCGGCGAGGAGTTGCCTGGCGGCGATGCCGATCACCGCGCTGTATGTCGGGTAGGCGAACCGCACCCGGGCGAGGGTTGCGACGTCGACGCCCGCGGCCATTGCCGTGGTCACGGACTGGACCACTTCCACGGCGTTCTCCCCCGTCGCATGCGCCCCGAGGATCAGTTCCCGCCGGCGGTCGGAGATGAGTTTGAGGAATCCGCGTTCCCGATCGTCGATCACAGCACGATCGAGGCCCGAGTAGTGCACGACCGCGACGACGCAGTGCGGGTCCCGCGCCCGCGCATCCGCTTCGGTCAGCCCGACCCCGGCGTAGTCGGGATCGGTGAACCCGCCGGCGGGCAACAGGTGGTGCGGCGTGCGACGGTTGGCATCGAGCACGGCGTTCTCGGCCGCCGCCTCGCCCTCGAATTGGGCCGCCTGCACGAGCATGTCGCGCCCGTTGGCGTCCCCGACGGCGAAGATGTGCGGAACGACCGATCGGAAGTAGCGATCAACGGGGATGGCAGAGCGCTCGGTCGCGATACCCGCCGCCCCAAGGCCGAGGTCCTCGACATCCGCCGGCCAGCCCGTCGACATGATCACGGCGTCGAAGTCTGCGGCCAGCGGATGCCCGTCCTCGACCCAGCGGAGCGTGATCGCTCCGTCTCCGCCCCGCTCCAGGCTCGTGATCGTGTCGATCCCGGTGTGGATCGCCACGCCGTTGGACCGGAAGGCGTCGCTCACCGTCACGGCGATTTCGGCGTCGGAGGCCATCAGGATGCGCGGCGCGACATCGAGCACGGTCACCCGGGACCCGAAGGCGCTGAAGACAGTGACCAGCTGGGCACCCGTGTTGCCCGCCCCGATCACCGCGATCCGGTTCGGGAGCCCGGGAAGGTCGAGGACCGCCTCGGGGACGGTCGCGAGCTCCGCACCGGGCACCGGCAGCCGGCGCGAGTGCCCTCCGACGCAGACCAGGAAGGTGTCGGCCGTCAGGGAACGGCCGCTGTCGAGCACGACCGTGTGCGGATCGGTGAATCGGGCACGACCCTCGAGCACGAGCGTGATCCCGGCGGCCGCGAAACGCTCCGCCTCGTTCTTGATCGACCGCACCTTGTCGACCTGGGTCTGCACGTGACGCACCACGGCGGGCCACTCGATCCACGGCTCGGAAACAACGATCCCGTAGCCGCCGAGCGTGCGGGCCTCGCGGATCAGGCGCGCCGTCTTGGCGAGCACCCGCGTCGGTACGCATCCGGTGTTGACACAGGTGCCGCCGAGTCGGTCCGCTTCCACGACCGCGACCCGTGCGCCCAGCTCAGCGGCGCGGAGCGCTGCGGCGGTCCCTGCCGGTCCGGCGCCGATGACGACAATGTCGAATTGGTCGGGGCGGTCAGACGGGTCGGGGTGGGATTCGGGCACGGCGGTCTCCTCGGACGTGTGGGCTCGGCTGTCCGCCCACTGTGGCCGACCCATCTGAGAACCGCCCGAATAGCCGCCGAAACGCAGGACCACACCGCCGCTGAAGCTGTCACAGCCTCAGGGACCCGCTCATCCTGCGTTTCCGCGGCGAAGGCACCCACGTCAGGTCGTGAAACGGATGCCCGGCGCCGGCCAGGGGTTCAGGCCGCGTCGAGGGTTCCGAGCGAGCGCGGCCGGACGAGGGTCCACAGTACGACGATCGAGACGACGGCTGTCACGCCCATCACCGCCGACATCGGCACGGCGGTGCCCACGCCGAGCAGTCCCACGATCGGGGAGATCAGCCCCGCGACCCCGAAGTTGGCCGCTCCGAGCAGCGACGCAGCGGTCCCGGCCTCGTGACCGTGCGCATCCAGTGCGATCACCTGCGCCGATGGGAAGGTGAAGCCGCACGCGGCGATGAACACCCAGAGCGGCACGAGGGTGCCCCAGAGGCCGGCGCCGGCGCGGTCGAGCACCAGGATCGCCATCGCCGCCGTGAACAGCACGATCGTCGAGACCGCGATGATCCACTGCGGGGCGACGTTGAAGCGGTGCATCAGCACCGAGGAGAGCTGCACGCCCGCGACGATGCCGAGCGAGTTCACCGCGAACAGCACTCCGTACTGTTGCGGGCTGAAGGAATACACCCGCTGGAACAGGAACGGCGAGGCCGAGAGATAGGAGAACAGCCCGGTGAAGGTCATCGCTCCGATGATGGCCACCCCGACGAAGGTGCGGTCGCCGAGCACGGCCCGGTAGCGCTGGGCGAGCGTGTTGTGCCCGGAGGCGTGGCGTTCCCGAACGGGCAGGGTCTCGACGATCAGGAACGCGACCGCCACGACGACGACGACGCCATAGCCGGCGAGCACCCAGAAGATGCCGCGCCAGCTCATCACGAGGAGGAGCTGGGACCCGATCACCGGGGCGAGCACGGGGGCGAGCCCGCTGACCAGGGCGAGCCGGGACAGCATCCGCACGAGCGGTTTGCCGCCGAACAGGTCGCGCACCATGGCGAGGGCGACGACCGCGCCCGCCGCCGCGCCGAAGCCCATCAAGACCCGGAAGACGCCGAGCCACACGATGTCCTGGGACAGCGCGGCACCGACGCTCGCCAGGATATGGAACCCGGTCGCGAGAAGCAGGGGCAGGCGGCGACCGACCCGGTCGCTCCACGGCCCGACGACGAGCTGGCCGAAGCCGAAACCGATCATGGTTCCGGTCAGGGTGAGCTGGATGGCCGCCGCGGAGACGCCGAGTTCGCTCTCGAGCGTGGGGAACGCGGGCAGGTAGAGGTCGATCGTGAACGGGCCGAGCGCAGTGAGGGCTCCGAGCACGAGCACATAGACCAGGCGCTGCGGCCGGGTCAGGGCATCTCCCGGATGCCGGACGACGGAAATGGGGGCGGTGGCGGTGCTCACGGCGGACGTGTCCTCACTGTGGGTGCTGGGGGCTGGCGCTGGGACGGATGCTGGGGCAGGCTGGACGGTCACCGCGCCTGTCGCGTGCCCGGGTGCACACGACGAAAAGCACTCTCGCCCACTGGTGCCAAGGCGGTTGCCCCGCCGGCTATTCCCGCCGGGCCGAGACACGCCGGACGGACCGGACGGATCAGTCGGTGACGCCGAATCCGTTCGGGTCGGCGAGGATTCCCTCGAAGGCGAGCTCCGCTGCGCCGATCATCAACAGGTTCGAACCCAGTTCCGCCGCGCTGATCCGCACGCTCCCGAAGGAGGACGGCAGCGACCAGGTGCCGACGGCCGCGCGGAGGCGTTCCGGATCCGCGTTGAAGAGCGCGCCGAGGAAGCCGCCGAGCACGACGAGCTGCGGGTTGAGGATGTTGATCGCCCCGCCGAGCGCGACCGCGAGGAAATCGAGCTGGCGGTGCACCTCGGCCTGGACCTCGGCGGACTCCGTCGCGAGCAGCGCCTGCTCGAGTTCGTCGGCGTCCGCACCGGGGCCGGAGAGCCCGAGCACCGCGAGCAGTTCCGCCCGACTCACCTCGGCCTCGAGCGTCCCGGTGATCCCTGCGGAGTCGACGCGGTCGCTGCCGCTCACGCGGGTGTGGCCGAACTCGCCCGCGTAGCCCGCGACGCCGCCGACGGGCAGGCCACCGACGATCATGCCGCCGCCGATGCCGCTCGCGCCGCCGTTCAGGTAGATCAGGTCGGTGATGCCCTTGCCCGCGCCGAAGTACTGCTCGGCGAGCGCCCCGAGGCTCGCGTCGTTTGCAGCGACGACGGGGAATCCGGTGGCGCGCTCGAGCATGTCGGTGAGCGGCTCGTCGACCCAGCCGAGATGCGGGGCGAGCCGCACGAGCCCGTCGTGCGCGCGCACGAGCCCCGGAACGGCGACGCCGATGCCGACGACGCGGAACCGGGCCTCGAGTTCACCGCGCATCCCGTCGATGACGGCAGCGGCGATGTTCACGGCCTCCGTCGGGCTCGGGGTGTGTTCGGTCGGGTAGCGGATGCGGCGGTGCACGGTGCCGTCGAGGCCGACGATCCCGATCGTGACCGCATCGATCTCGGGGTTCACGGCGAGGGCGACGACCGCGGCGTCCACGTGCACGATGGGGCTCGGCCGGCCGACCTGGTTCGTCGAGTCCGGGTCCCGCTCCCCCGCAAGGCCGAGCTGGGCGAGCTCGCCGACGAGGGCGGCGATGGTCGACCGGTTCAGTCCGGTGAGGCGGGTCAGCTGGGCGCGGGAGGTGGGCCCGTTGCGGTGCACGAGGCGCAGGATGACCGACAGGTTGTGCCGACGGATGTCGTCGTGGTTGTTTCCCTGCACCTGGTACTCCTCCGGCCGCGCGTGTTGCACAAGGCTACCGCCCGCGCCCCGGGGTCAGCGTCCGCCGCTGCGCCGCTTGTTGAAGATGTCGAACGCGACCGCGAGCAGGAGGACGAGACCCTTGATGGCCATCTGCCACGCGGCATCCACCGAGAGGATCGAGAGCCCCATGTTCAGGACGCCCATCACGAGGCCACCGACGATGGCTCCGACGACCGTTCCCACGCCGCCCTGCACGGCTGCGCCGCCGATGAAGACCGCGGCGATGGCGTCCAGTTCGTAGTTCTGCCCCGCCGATGCCACGGCGCCACCTGCCCGGGCGGTGCTGTCCACGCCGGCCAATCCGGCGAGCACTCCCATGTTGACGAAAACGTAGAAGTTGACCCACCTGGTCTTCACGCCGCTCATCATGGCGGCGAAGAGGTTGCCGCCGATCGCGTAGACGTGACGGCCGAAGACGGTCTGGTTCAGCATGAACGTGTAGCCGAGGATCAGGACCGCGAGGATGATCAGGATGATCGGGGTGCCGCGATAGCCGGAGAGAAGCCAGGCCAGCCACATGATCGCGATGACCGCGATACCGGACTTGACGGCCATCTGCACGATGGACTCCATCGGGAGCTCGAGGCGCCGCAGGGTCGCGCGGGTGCGCAACTGCTGCGCGACGAGGGCGATGCAGGTGATGGCGCCGAGGGCGAGAGTCAGCACGTCCCGTCCGCCGAGCTCACCCAGGACGCCCGGCAACCAACCGGCGCCGATCGCCGTGAACGAGTCGGGCAGCCCGCTGATCGTTCCTCCGGTCAGCAGCACGAGGGTGAGACCGCGGAAGATCAGCATGCCGGCGAGGGTCACGATGAAGGCGGGGATGCCGACGAAGGCGATCCAGAAGCCCTGCCAGGCGCCGACGACCGCGCCCACGACGAGGGCGAGCAACACGGCCGCCCACCACGGGAAGCCCCATTGGTTCGTCGCGATGGCCGAGACGGCTCCGACCATGGCGACGACGGAACCGACCGACAGGTCGATGTGGCCGGCGATGATCACGACGACCATGCCGATCGCGAGGATCAACACGTAGGCGTTCTGCTGGATCAGGTTGTTCACGTTTCCGGGCAGCAACAGGCGGCCCTTCGTGAGCACTTCGAACAGAACGATGATGACGACGAGCGCGGCGAGGATGCCGTATTGGCGGAAGTTGATGGCCAGCCGGGGCTTGCGCGTGGCTGGGGTGGTGGTGGTCATTGCGGTCTAGTCCTTTCCCGCAGTCATAAGGTGCATGAGGCTTTCCTGGGTGGCGTCCTTTGCGGCGACTTCGCCGGTGATGCGACCCTCGGAGATCGCGTAGATGCGATCGGAGATGCCGAGAAGCTCCGGTAGTTCGGAGGAGATGACGACGACGGCCTTGCCTGCCGCCGCGAGCTCGTTGATGATGCCGTAGATCTCGTACTTGGCGCCGACGTCGATGCCTCGGGTCGGTTCGTCGAGGAAGAGCACGTCTGGGCCGGTGAAGACCCACTTCGACAGCACGACCTTCTGCTGGTTACCGCCGGAGAGCTGCCCGGTGATCGACGAAACGCTCGGCGCCTTGATGTTCATCCGCCTGCGGTAGTCGTCCGCGACCTTGTACTCGCGGTGGCGGTCGATCACGCCGAACCGGGCGAGGGTCGCCAGCGCCGCGGCCGAGACGTTCACCGTGATATCGCCGATCAGGTTGAGCCCGTATTTCTTGCGGTCTTCCGTCGCGTACGCGATCCCGTTGCGGATGGCCTCGTCGACCGTGCGCACCGAGATCTCCGTGCCGTTCTTGAAGACCCGGCCGGTGATGTTCGTGCCGTACGAGCGTCCGAAGATGCTCATGGCGAGTTCGGTGCGGCCGGCGCCCATCAGCCCGGCGAAGCCGACGACCTCGCCCGCGTGCACGGTGAACGAGGCGTTGTCGACGACCTTCCTGCTCGTGTCGACCGGGTGGTATGCGTTCCAGTCCTCGACCCGGAGGATCTCTGCGCCGATCTTCGGGTCCCGGGGCGGGAACATGCTGTTGAGGTCTCGACCGACCATCGAGCGGATGATGCGGGCCTGGGTCGCGTCCGGACCGTGCATGTCGATCGTCTCGATCGTCTTGCCGTCCCGGATCACGGTGACCGTGTCCGCGATCCGACGGATCTCCTTGAGTTTGTGGGAGATGATGATGCTCGTGATGCCCTGGCCACGGAGGTGCTCGATCAGGTCGAGCAGGTGGTCGGAGTCTTCGTCGTTGAGTGCCGCGGTCGGTTCGTCGAGGATGAGCAGCTTGACCCGCTTCGACAGCGCTTTCGCGATCTCCACGAGCTGCTGCTTGCCGACGCCCAGCTCGAGCACCTTCGTGGCCGGGTTCTCGTCGAGACCGACCCGGGCGAGCAGGCTCGCGGCTTCGAGGTTGGTCTTGTTCCAGTCGATGACGCCGCGGGTGGCGTTCTCGTTGCCGAGGAAGATGTTCTCCGCGATCGAGAGGTAGGGGCTGAGCGCGAGTTCCTGGTGGATGATGACGATCCCGACCGCTTCGCTGTCGTTGATCGATCTGAACTGGGCCTCTTCCCCCTCGAATTCGATCGTGCCGGTGTAGCTGCCGTGCGGGTAGACGCCGCTCAGCACCTTCATCAGCGTCGACTTGCCTGCGCCGTTCTCGCCGCAGATTCCGTGGACCTTGCCGCGCTCGACTTCGAGGGTGACCGAGTCGAGGGCTTTGACCCCGCTGAAATCTTTCCCGATGTCGATCATCCGAAGAATCGGACCGTTCATGTGTGTCGCTCCTGTCAGCGAATTCGTCGTTCGGGTGCGTACGGACCGCGGTGGCGGCGAAGCCCAGGGCCCCGCCACCACCGCAGTCGGCACGGAATTCGGTTTCTTCGGTACGGCTTAGAGGCCGACGTCCGAAGCCTTGATGAACCCGGAATCGATGAGCTTCGTCTGCACGAGGTCCTTCGTGACGACCTCAGGGGCCAGCAGGTAGGACGGGACGACCTTCTTGCCGTTGTCGTACGTCTTGGTGTCGTTGACCTCGACCGTTGTGCCGGCCGCGATCGACTGGATCATCGTGAAGACCTGGGCGCCGAGGGTACGGGTGTCCTTCCAGACCGTCATCGACTGCGTGCCCGCGAGGATGGCCTTGACGTTCGCCTTGTCCGCGTCCTGGCCCGTGATGATCGGGTAGTCGGTGCCGGCGGCGTAGCCGGCCGACTTCAGGGATGCTTCGATGCCGACCGCGAGGCTGTCGTTCGGGGAGAGAACGACGTTGACCTTGGCGCCGTTGCCGTAGAACGAGGAGAGCCGGTTGTCCATCTCGGCCTGGGCCTTGTCAGACGCCCAGCCCTGGATGCCGATGGTGGTCCACGCGTCGTTCGTCTTCGGAGCCTTGCCGCTCGGGACGACCAGCTTGCCGCTCTCAACATAGGGAAGAAGCACGTCCCACGCGCCGGAGAAGAAGAACTTCGCGTTGTTGTCGTCGGGGCTGCCGGCGAAGGGCTCGAGGTTGAACGGACCCTTGCCGTCCTTGAGGCCGAGTTCCTTCTCGATGAACTGGCCCTGGAGCTGACCGACCTTGTAGTTGTCGAACGTCGCGTAGTAGTCGACGTCTGCGGTGCCGTTGATCAGGCGGTCATAGGCGATGACCGTGGCGTCCTGCTTCTTCGCATCGGCGAGGGCCGGTGCGAGAACCTTGCCGTCGATCGCGGCGACGACGAGGATCTTGGCCCCGCCGGCGACCTGGTTCTGGATCTGGCTGATCTGCTGGTCGGTCTTGTTGTCGGCGTACTGAAGGTCGACGGTGCAGCCGGCCCCTTCGAGCTTGGTCTTGAGGCCTTCGCCGTCGTTGATCCAGCGCTCGAGGCTTCTCGTCGGCATCGAGATGCCGACGTTGCAGTCCGCGATTGCTGCTGTGGTGCTTCCGGTCCCTGATGTGGTGGCCGTTGAACACGCCGCGAGCGAGAGCGCAACGGCCCCCGTAGCGACAATCGTGAACAGCCTCTTGGTTTTCGTCATGATCTGCTTTCTGCTCTGAATGCTGTGATCGCACGAGGAGGCGGCAGGAAAACCACCATTACCCCCTTGTAACGCTGTCATCAACTCCACGACACGCGCTTATGTTGACGCATCCAACATATACCAGGATTCAGGCCCGAGTCACCCCCTCTTTCGAGCAAGGGGCGCAGATCTGCCAATTGAAACGTAATAATTCCGGGCCGGAACGGAATTTGTTGCCCACAACCGCAAAACCGTGCGTCTGCACGGTTTTCCCGGCGCACCAGAGGAGCATTCCCGTGCGCGCCTCAGGCGGCGGGGATGATTCCCGTGGCGACGAGCTTCGCGTACCAGAGCGCACTGTCCTTGGGGGTACGCACCTCGGTGTCGTAGTCCACGTAGACGATGCCGAATCGCTTCAAGTAGCCGTATGCCCATTCGAAGTTGTCCATGAACGACCAGACCTGGTACCCGCGCAGGTCGACGCCGCGTGCGAGGGCCCGGTGCGCGGCGGTGAAGTGCCGCTGCAGGTAGTCGGTGCGCAGCGGGTCGTGCACGGCGAGACCGTCCGCCTCCTGCACGAGGGTGTCCGGGAAGGCGGCGCCGTTCTCGGTGATCATGAGCGGCTGGTCCGGAAATTCCTCGCTGAGGGACACGAGCAGTTCCTCGAGGCCCGCCGGCTCGATGTTCCAGCCCATGTCGGTGTACGGGCCGGCCTGCTGCACGAATTCGACCCGGTCGGCGCCGGGCCAGGGAGAGCCGGCGGCGTCCTTGTGGCCGTCGGCGTTCTGGCGCGGGGTCTCGCCGTCCCAGAGCCGCACGAGATTGGTCGAGTAGTAGTTGACGCCGAGCACGTCGATCGGCTGGTGGATGATCTCGGTGTCGCCCGGCCGCACGAAGGACCAGTCGGTGATCGCGGCGGTGTCGGCGAGGACATCCGCCGGGTACTCGCCCTTCAACAGTGGGCCGAGGAAGACCCGGTTGCCGAGGCCGTCGATCTGCCGCACGGCCTCGTGCCCGTCGGGGCCCTCTCCGCGGACGACGTGCAGGTTGAGGGTGATCGAGAAGTCCGGGTCGTTCGTGACGACCTTCCTGAGTTCCGTGATAGCGAGCCCGTGGGCGAGGTTGAGGTGGTGGACCGCGGTCAACGCCTCCGCGCCGTCGGTGTGACCTGGCGCATGCGCGCCGGAGCCGTAGCCGAGGTACGCGGAGCACCACGGCTCGTTGAGCGTCGTCCAGGTGTCGATCCGGTCGCCGAGAGCCGCGCCCATGATCCGCGCGTACTCGGCGAACGCGTACGCGGTCTCGCGGTTGGTCCAGCCGCCCTCGTCCTCCAGGGCCTGCGGCAGGTCCCAGTGGTAGAGCGTCGCGATCGGTCGGATGCCGCGCTCGAGCAGCCCGTCGACGAGCCGCTCGTAGAACGCGAGGCCCTTCTCGTTGACCGGGCCGCGCCCGGTGGGCTGGATCCGCGACCAGGAGATCGAGAACCGGTACGCGTGCAGGCCGAGCCGCTGCATCAGGTCGAGGTCTTCCTCGAGGTGGTGATAGTGGTCGCTCGCCTTGTCCCCGGTGTCGCCGTCCAGGACCGCGCCGGGCGTGTGGCTGAAGGTGTCCCAGATCGACGGCCCCCGACCGTCCTCGTTGGCGGCGCCCTCGATCTGGTACGCGGCCGTCGCCGAACCGAAGATGAACCCGTCGGGGAAATTCAGTCCCGAGTCGCGGTAGTCGGGGTTGCCCTGGCGGGAATCGGTCATGAGAGGGTGGCCTTTCGATTCGCGGATGCTGAGGTGTCGCCTCCCGCGCGCCTGGCGCGGAACGCGGCGTCCGAGTCACTGTGCACCGTGACCCCGTCGCCGTCTTCCACAATCGTAAAGGTCACGACGGAATCGCCAAGCGGATCCGACACCAGCACGGTCCTGGTGGCGTCGCCGCCGGGATAGACCGTGATCAGCGCGTCCCGGGTGTAGTCGTAGTCCGGCCGGTCGTCCCGCGCGCCCGTCGCGATCACGGCGCCCTCCCGCACCCACAGCGGGATGCTGTCGAACGCGTGGGTCTCCCGGCGCCAGGTTGGTCCGGCCGCGGTCTCGCCGGTCAGGTAGTTCGTCCAGGTCCCGGCGGGGAGGTAGTAGGACACGTCGCCGGCCTCGCTGAAGACGGGAGCGACGAGCAGGTCGTGCCCGAGCAGGTACTGGCGGTCGAGGTAGTCGACGGCGGGGTCGTCGGCGAATTCGAGCTGCATCGAGCGCATGAAGGGGATGCCGGTGCGGTGCGCCTCGAGGCCGACCTGGTACAGGTAGGGCATCAGTGAGAGCTTGAGCTTTGTGAAGCGACGGGTGACGTCGACGGCGCTCTGGCCCGGTTCCTCTGTTCCGTCGTCGAAGAGCCATGGCACCCGGTAGCTCGTGGAACCGTGCAGCCGGGAGTGGCTCGACATCAGGCCGAAGGCGAGCCAGCGCTTGAGCACGGCCGCGTTGGGCATGCCTTCGAAGCCGCCGATGTCGTGGCTCCAGAATCCGAATCCGGAGAGGGCGAGCGAGAGCCCGCCGCGCAGGGTCTCCGCCATCGACTCGTAGCTCGACGAGTTGTCTCCGCCCCAGTGCACCGGCTGCTTCTGGCCGCCGACGGTCGCGGAGCGCGCGAAGAGCACCGCGTCACCGACGCCGTGGTGCTCCTGGAGCACCTCGAACACGGCGGCGTTGTAGAGCTGGGTGTACCAGTTGTGCATCCGCTCGGGGCTGGAGCCGTCGTGCCAGACCACGTCGAGCGGGATCCGCTCGCCGAAGTCGGTCTTGATGGCGTCGACGCCCTGGTCGAGCAGGTGCCGCAGCTTGCCCTGGAACCAGGTGACGGCATCCGGGTTGGTGAAGTCGACGAGTCCCATGCCGGCCTGCCAGAAGTCCCACTGCCAGACGGAGCCGTCCGCCCGCTTCACGAGATAGCCGGCCGCCTGGGCCTCGGCGAAGATCGGGGCGCGCTGGGCGATGTACGGGTTGATCCACGCGCTCACGTGCAGGTTCCGGCCGTGCAGGCGGGCGAGCATGCCCTCGGGGTCCGGGAACACCCGGGGGTCCCATTCGAAGTCTGTCCAGTTGAATTCGCGCATCCAGAAGCAGTCGAAGTGGAAGACCGAGAGCGGCAGGTCGCGTTCGGCCATGCCGTCGATGAAGGAGTTGACCGTCGCCTCGTCGTACTGGGTGGTGAACGAGGTCGACAGCCAGAGGCCGTACGACCAGGCCGGCACCTGGGCCGGACGCCCGGTCAGCTCGGTGTACCGGCCGAGGATCTCCTTGGGCGTTGGCCCGTAGATCACGAAGTATTCGAGGTATTCGCCCGCGACGGAGAACTGCACCTGTTCGACCGACTCGGTGCCGACCTCGAAGGAGACGTGCTCCGCGTGGTTGACGAGCACGCCGTAGCCCCGGTTGGTGAGGTAGAACGGGATGTTCTTGTAGGACTGCTCGCTCGAGGTACCGCCGTCGGCGTTCCAGATGTCGATGGTCTGGCCGTTCTTCACCAGAGGTCCGAAGCGTTCGCCGAGACCGTAGACGAGTTCGCCGACGCCGAGCGCGAGCCGGGCGTGCACGTAGACGGATGCGGGGGCGAGCCCGGTCTCCGTGACGCCGGAGACCCCGGTGGGTTCCGCCGCGATCGGCGCACCCTCGGCGAGCTGCAGGTAGCCGATCGATTTCGGTCCGCTCTCGGTCAGGGTGTGGCCGTCGGCCTCGAAGCGGAGGCTCCAGGGGCTCCCCCGGTCGATGCGCGCGGTCAGGGGGCCGCTCGTGACGCTCCCGCCGTCCGCGTCGACGGACACGACGCCGCTGCCGGTGACGGGGCCGTCGAGCTCGAAGCCGGGCTCCGTCGACCCGCCGGTGTCCTTGGCCACCCGCACGCGGATCACGCCGGGCAGCGGGGAGGACAGCGTCACCGAGAGCAGGGCCCGGTTGAGCACGTCGCCGCGGTGGGCGATGACCTTGGTGGGGGCGTCGATCCGCAGTGCGTCGCCGTCCCCCGTCGCGCCGGGCACGACCTCGAGGTCGTACGCCTCCTGCGCATAGAGCGGCGTGACGCCGGGACGCACGTGCCAGAATCCATCGGTGAACTTCATTACTTGACTGCTCCTGCGGTAATGCCACGCGTCAGCGTGCGCTGGAAGATGAGGAAGAAGATGAGCGTCGGCAGCAGGCCGAGCAGAGCGGATGCGCTCGTGGTGGTGACGTCCATCAGGCGGTCGCCCTGCAGCACGCTGATCGCGACGGGGACCGTCTGGTTCGCGTTGCTGACCAGGAAGGTCAACGGGATCAGGAATTCGTTCCAGGTCCAGATGAAGAAGAAGATCAGGAGCACGGCGAGGGTCGACCGGCTGATCGGGTAGACCACGCGCCAGAGGATCTGCCAGCGGCTTGCGCCGTCGAGTGAGGCCGCCTCGAGGAGTTCCTTCGGGAAGGTGCCGTAGACGCTCGACAGCAGGTAGGTGCCGAAGGCGCTCTGGATGACCGTGAAGATGATGATGACGGCCCAGATGTTGTCGTACAGTCCGACCTGCTTGAACATGAAATAGAGCGGGTAGAGCAGGGCCTCCTGCGGCACCATGTTGGCGAGCAGGATCAGCACGACGATCCAGGTGCGGCCGCGGATGCGGCCGATTCCAATCGCGTACGCATTGAACATCGACAGGAGCACGGCGGCCACGGCGACGACGCTCGAGATGACCACGCTGTTCCAGAGCTTCTCCGGGAAGTTGACCCTGGTCCAGAAGTTGATGATGCCGTCGAAGTAGAGGTTGCTCGGCAGGGCAAGGGGGCCGGAGCTGTTGTAATCGGCCGGCGACTTGAAGGAGTTGATCACGATCATCACGAACGGAATCGCGATGAAGAGACCGATGATGATGGCGATGAACAGGATGACCCAGTCGCCGGTGGTCTTGCGGGTGTGCACCTTGGGCAGTTTGAGCGGCTTGGGTTCCGGGGCGCCGGAATCGCGGCGGGGACGGATTTTGTCGGTCAGGGTAGTCATGGCTAGCGCTCCTCGTCCTGGCGCTCGAGCCGGGTCTGGAAAGTGATGAAGATGATCGCGACGACGGCGACCACGACGGTCAGGGCGGTGGCGATCGTTGCGCCGTAGCCGACCTGCTGGTTCTGGAAGAACTCGCTGTAGGAGTAGTAGCTCGGCACCATGGTCGAGGTGCCCGGGCCGCCGCGGGTCAGGGCGTAGATCGGGCCGAACACCTTGAGGGCTGCGATCGTGCAGGTCAGGGTCACGACGAAGATCTCCGGGCGGATGATGCCGACGGTGATGGCGCGGAACCGCTGGAACCAGTTGGCGCCGTCGAGCTCGGCGGCCTCGTAGAGCTCCGGGTCGACGCGCTGCAGGGCGGCCATGAAGATCACGATCGGGTAGCCGAGCTGGACCCAGATCATGATGACCATGATGCAGGCCATCGCGGTGTCCGGGCTGCCGAGCCAGTTGTGTTCGAGGCCGCTGAGTCCGATGGCGCCGAGCACCTGGTTGAGGGCACCGTTCTCCGGGCGGAGGATCCAGCCGATCACGATCGCCGCGATCACGGTCGGCAGGATCTGCGGGAGGTAGTAGGTGGCGCGGAGGAAGCTGGCGATCTTGCCGCCGAATTTCTTGCCGACGAGGTCGAAGAGCATGGCCGCGAGCACGAGGCCGAGCAGGGTCGGGACGACGACCATGGCCACGATCATGGCGATCGAGTTGCCGAATGAGGTCCAGAACACGTCGTCGCCGAAGAGCTTGGTCCAGTTGTCGAGGCCGATCCAGACCGGGGGCTTGATGCCGCGGTACTTGGTGAAGGTCAGGAAGAAGTTCCAGCCCAGCGGAACCAGGACGATGATGGTGAGCAGGAGCAGGCCTGGCACCAGGTAGAGCCAGAAGCCCTTGCCGCCCGCGCCGGGGAGGCGCGACCCGCGGCGGACTACTTCTTGATGTCCTTGATGCCGTCGTTGTATTCGGTGCCGAGTTCGCTCAAAACGTCCTTGGACGACTTGGTGCCGTTCATGAGCTCCTGCAGGCCGGCGTTCAGCTGGTCGTAGAAGGTCGGGGTGGGCCAGTCGGGGTAGAAGCCGATGCCGTCGCGCGCGGTGAGCGTGTTGAAGTTGGCAATCAGTTCCTGGCTCTTCGGGTCTGTGATGTCCGCGGCGTTCGCGGCGACGGGGACGCCACCGTTGTTACCGATCAGGGCCTGGATCTCCGGGCGCATTGTGATGTCGATGAATGCGGCGGCGAGGTCCTTGTTCTTGGCCTTCTCCGGAACGACCCACATGTTTCCGCTGGATCCGGGAGACATCGTGGCGCCGGGGTAGAGGAAGGTGCCGAAGTTGAAGCCCTTGATCTCCGTCGTGAAGCGGTTGTACCACCAGCTGCCGGAGAAGAAGATCGGGTTCGTTCCCGCGATGAATGCGGTGCCGGCATCCTCTGCCTTGGTCCCGGTCGCGTCCTTGGAGATGTAGCCCTTGTCGGTCCAGTCCTTGATGGTGTTGGTCGCGTAGGTGAGTTCCTTGCCCTGCCAGTCGACGTCACCGGTGTAGAGCTGGTAATCGTTGACGAAGCTGCGGTCTGCCTTGGTCAGCGCGAGCTGGTACCAAAGCTGCCCGAGCGGGTACTCGGCCGCCGACTCGGACAGCGGGGTGATCCCGGCGTCCTTGAAGGTCTTCAGTGCGGCTTCGAACTCGGCCTGCGTCGTCGGGATCGCGACGTTGTACTTCGCGAACATGTCCTTGTTGTAATAGGCCTCGACGAATTCGCCGTAGTTCGGAACGCCGTACCAGGAGCCGGAGCCCATGATGCCGTTTTCGTCGTACTTGGCGGTGGTCTGGAGGGAGGGGGCGAGCTTCGCGTCCCAGCCGTACTGGCTGACGTAGCCGTCGAGGTTGCTGAGCAGGCCCTGGCTTGCGAGCAGGCCGGCGGTGGCGTTGCCTTTGTTGTACTCGAGGATGTCGGGGGCCTGGTCGGAGTTGAGGACCTGGCTCGCGGTCGAACGGATCTGCTCGAAGCTCTTGGCCTCGAACTTGACCTTCGCGCCGGTCTCCTTCTCGAAGACCTTGATCGCCTCGTTCCAGGCGATTCCCATCGCGCTGGTGTCGGACTCGAAGTCCCAGAGTGTCAGGGTCTTTCCGGTGCCGTCAACCGGCCCGCTGCTCGCTGCGGTTGTGGACCCGCCGCTTGAACCGCTCGCACAGCCGGTCAAGAGTGCCGCTGCCGCCGTCAGTGCGACGACAGCGAGGGCGCGCTTTCCTAATCTCACGTTCTACCTCCTTGTAGTGGCGACTCCGATTCCTGTCGCCGATGACGACCCCAGCGCGAGCGAATCGAAACGCTTCGATAATTGCTGTGCCTATCGTCTGCCGAAACGCTTCGACAGTGGGTCGCTTTGGAGCATAGGGGCCCGCGGATGCTGGCACAAGATGTTTGTTGATATTCGCAACATATCCGCGTCGAGCGAGGATCCACCCCGACCGCGATCCCCCGAATCCTCCCCCTGAGGTGTCGCACATCGAGGTTCACACGCGGGTTGAACATCGATATGCGACACCTCAGCGGGTCGTCAACGACCGACGGCGGCGGGACCCGGATCCCCGGGTCGCGGGCGGCTCAGGATCGCGGAGAGGCCAGGTGCCGGTCCGGGGGCGGCGCGATCGAGCCGCGCTCGTAGAAGCGCGGAGGGACCAGTTCGATCCGAGGCTCTATCGGGCCGCTCACCTGTTCGACCGCGAGCGTGACCGCCCGCCAGCAGGAGTCGGCGGCGACGAGCGGGATCGTGTCGAGGGGAGGCTCGAAGTGGTCGGTTTCGAAGCTCGCGCAGGCCGCAAGCACGGAGAGATCCTGGGGCACCCGCAGGCCGCGTTCACGCAGCACGTCCAGGACCGCGGTGTGGATGCTCTCCTCGGCATGGAGGACGACCGCCGTCATGTCCGGGCGCTCAGCGAAGAGCGCGTCGAGGGCGATCCGTACGCTCGGCCCGTCCCGCTCGGGCATCACGAAGGCCGTCTCGATCCCGTGGGCCGCCGCAGCCGCAAAGAAGCCGTCGCGGAACCGGGGCGGGAAGTTCGAGCCGCGTGCGTAGACCCCGGGAGAGTGCCCGATCAGTCCGATCGACCGGTGCCCGGCCGCCACCAGCTTCTCGACGGCGAGCGCCGCAGCGGCCTCGAAGTCGAGGTCGACGCAGACGAGACCGGCGGCATCCTTGGGAATGCCGATGAAGGTCGCCGGCACGCCGAGTTCGCGGATCACCGCGACCCTGTCGTCGTCGCCCGCGACGTCGAGCACGATGATGCCGTCGACGAGGCTGCTGGACGCCACCCGGCGCAGCCCGCTCGTCGCCTCGTCCTGGGTGAGCAACAGCACGTCGTAGTCGTGTTCGCGGGCGGCCTGCGCGACAGCGAGCACGAAGGCCATGTGTGCCGGCGCATAGGTGTCCGCGTGGAACGGCGCCGTGAGGGCGAAGATGTTGGTGCGGGTGCCCGCGAGCATCCTCGCCCCGGCGTTCGGGCGATAGCCGAGACGCTCGACGGCATCGAGTACCCGAAGGCGAGTGGATGCGGCGATCGACCGCTTGCCGGACAAAGCGTAGGACACTGTGCTGATCGAGACGCCGGCCACCCGTGCGACGTCGTGGATGCTCGCCATGGCGCCGACCTCGCTTCCCACCCCGCTGATAAATGCCTTGTCGCACAGTCTGGACCATGAACCAGCGAACCAGAACCACCCTCTCACTCGATTTGTTGTGAGAATCGACTTAAGCGGGTCGTGGGGCACGGATGCCGTCGGTCCGGTCACTAGGGTGGTCAAGCATGACGGTCTTCGCGAATCCGGTCCTGCCCGGAATGTATCCGGATCCCTCGGTCTGCCGGGTCGGCGACACCTTCTACCTCGCCAACTCGTCGTTCGAGTACTTCCCCGGCCTCCCGCTGCACTCGAGCACCGACCTCGTCGCCTGGACGCCCGTCGGCCACGCGGTCGACCGCCCCGGCCAGGCGCGCCTGCTCGACCTCGCCGGAGTCCCTGACTCCGGCGGCCTCTACGCCCCGACCCTGCGCCATCACGACGGCGTGTTCTTCCTCGCCTGCACGGTCGTCGGCGGCGGGGCGGACGCGTCGTTCCTCCTGACCGCGACCGACCCGGCCGGCCTCTGGTCCGATCCGGTGTTCCTCGAGGGCGCGCGCGGCATCGATCCGACGATCTTCTTCCACGAAGGCAGGGCCTGGTGGGCCGGCTGCCGCCTCGTCGAACCCGGCGCATACCCCGGCCAGACCGAAATCTGGCTCCGCGAGCTCGACCCGGTCGCCGGGCGACTCTTCGGCCAGGAACACATCCTCTGGAACGGCGCGGTCGCGGGTGCGGTGTGGGCGGAGGGACCGCACCTCTACGCGCACGACGGGTGGATCCACCTCCTCGCCGCCGAGGGCGGCACCGAACGGAACCACGCCGTCTCGGTCGCCAGGTCCCGGTCCGTCACGGGCCCATACGTCGGGAACCCGGGCAACCCCGTCCTCAGCCACCGCCAGCTGGGGGCTACCGCGAGGGTGCAGAACGTCGGGCACGCCGACCTCGTCGAGGCGGGGGACGGCTCCTGGTGGGCCCTCGCCCTCGGCGTCCGGGTCCGGGC